>JBAZWR010000085.1:0-12407 GCA_041660325.1 Thermodesulfovibrionales bacterium
GGGAGAACCTGCAAGCACTGCCAGTATCTTCAGTTCCGTCGGCGTCATGGTTACGGAATCTCCCGCCTTTTTTACTTCATAACTTGCAGTGTCTATCGTGAGGAGCCCTTTGTTGAAACTCATGACTTTTGCGCCCGGCATATCTTTGCGCTGGGCCCGTTTCAGGACCGCCCTTACTCTTGCTACAAGCTCCTTGGGGCTGAAGGGTTTTACAATATAATCGTCGGCGCCCAATCCGAACCCTGCAACCCGCTCTTCTTCGGATGATTTTGCAGTCAGCATAATGACCGGAAAATCTCCGAGTTCCTTTAATTCCTGACAGACATTTTCACCGCTCATGTCCGGCAGCATAAGGTCAAGGACTACAAGTGCCGGCATTTCTTTCAATGCAAGCTCAAGCGCCTCTTTCCCGCTCTCCGCAGCGGATACCCTGTATCCCGCGCCTTCGAGATATACCTTTACTATCCTCGCTATCTTCCTGTCGTCTTCAACAATAAGTATCGGTTGCATCATAAGATAAATATAGCATATTTCATCAGAAGAACGTTTCTCTAAATGATTCAAAGAGGGGTCTCAATTTGAAAGGCAGATATTATAAAAAAGCTTTTGGTTCTCCTCGGCGAATCCGCCTGAGTGCGGACGACTCCTTAATGTACTATTAACACCGGTCTATTTGCATTCATCTAAACAGACATTAGGTTAAAAGTACCTTTAGGTGAATATGGATCAATTTTTGTCGCGTTTAAAAGTTTTTTTATAATGTCTGCCTTTCATTTTATGCAACTAATGGGTTAGGGTTACCGTTCTACCAGCCTTTTCAGTTCATCCCCTTCAAGCACCTCTTTTTCAAGCAGCACCCCGGCAATTTGCTTGAGTTTTTCGACCCTTTCGCCGAGTATGGTCTTTGCCTTTGAGAATGATTCGGTGAGTATCTGTTTTACTTCCTCGTCAATCTCTTTTGCGGTGGACTCACTGTATTCTTTCGGCTGACTCCATGGCGTCTCAAGGAACAAAGGCCTGCCTTTATCAAAAGATACCGGCCCCAGTTTATCGCTCATACCGTATGCCTTGACCATGCTTGTCGCCATTTCCGTCGCCTTATCGAGGTCGTTCTTGGCGCCTGTAGACGCCTCGCCGAATATTATCTCCTCGGCGGCCTTCCCGCCGAGCATAACGGCCATACGGTCAAGGAGTTCCGATTTGGTTAGCAGGTATCTGTCCTCTGTCGGAAGCTGAATGGTATATCCAAGAGCCGCTATTCCGCGCGGTATGATAGATACCCTTCTGACGGGATCGGCCTTCGGGAGTATGCTCGCCACAATTGCATGGCCGCTCTCATGATAGGCAACCCGTTCCCGCTCCTGTTTATTCATGACCCTGCTCTTTTTTTCCAGCCCTGCAATGACCCTTTCTATGGCCTCTTCAAAATCTTTCATCTCGATGAAATCCTTATTCTTTCTTACCGCAAGCAGGGCCGCTTCGTTAACGATGTTTGCAATATCGGCCCCGACCATGCCGGGCGTCAGCGAGGCAAGGACTTTTAAATTAACGTCATTTCCGAGCGTCACTTTTTTTGCATGCACTTGGAAGATCGCTTCACGCCCCTTGATATCAGGCCTGTCAACAAGTATGTGCCTGTCGAATCTGCCGGGCCTCAGCAAAGCCTGGTCGAGGATTTCAGGTCTGTTTGTTGCAGCCATGATGATGACGCCCTTTTTTGTATCAAAGCCGTCCATCTCCGTAAGCAGTTGGGTGAGAGTCTGTTCTTTTTCATCAACGCCACCCATAGGACTTACGCCGCGCGCCTTTCCCATGGCGTCAATCTCATCTATAAAAATAATGCAGGGAGCAAGTTTTTCAGCCTGTGCAAAAAGGTCCCTTACCCTTGCAGCGCCAACTCCGACAAACATCTCCACAAAATCAGACCCGCTTATGCTGAGAAAAGCGACTTTTGCCTCTCCTGCAACAGCCCTTGCAAGCAGGGTCTTACCGGTGCCCGGAGGACCGACAAGCAATATGCCTTTCGGTATCTTCCCTCCAAGACTCTGGAATTTCTGCGGGTTTTTGAGAAATTCGATGACCTCTTTCAACTCGTCTTCAGCCTCTTCCACCCCGGCCGCATCTTCAAAAGTAACCTTTGTTTCTCCCTCGACATAAACCTTTGCCTTGCTTTTACCGACTGCCATAAAACCGCCGCCCCCGGCGGCTCCCATCCTTTTCAGAAGATATCCCCATATAGCAATGAAGATGAGCATCGGCACTATCCATGAAAGCAACGTCTTGAACCAGGTAATCTCCTGTTTTGCGGTATAACTGACCCCTTTCTCTGTTAGTTCTTTCACAAGATCAGGGTCTTCCATTCTTATAACGGTAAATACATGTATCTCCTGTAGCCGCTTTTTAATTGTCTCATCCTGCATCTTGCGGATTGTTATCAGGCGGTCTTGGGCGCCTTTGACAAATTTTCCTTCTATGGCAGTCGTTGTTATCATGAGATCATTGATTAGACTTTCTTCAAGGAGTGTCTTGAATTCGCTGTAGCTGATTGTCGTGAGCTCACGGCTGAGGAAATAATTTTCCAGGAGGATTATTATTGCAAACGCCATGAGAAAATAAATGAGAGTAAATTTAGCTTTCTTTTCCATAAAGCGGATCGGGTCTACTGCTTTTCCAAGACAAAGAGCAGTTGGCCTTCTACAACGAAGCTGTTAAGTTTAACGCATATCTCTGCTATCTGTCCGTCAAAAGGCGCAATAATCACATTCTCCATCTTCATAGCCTCAAGATTAGCGATCTCTTCGCCTTTGTGCACGAGGTCTCCGACTTTGAGAGCGCCCCTTTCAGGATTTCCGATCCTCCAGATATTCCCGTTGATAGGCGCGCCGGCCTCGTTCAGACGTTTAGCCATTCTGATCTCGGTCTTCCTGGCCCTTGGGGTCGCGACACTATACACCCTTGTCTTATTGTTCACGCGCATTACGACATGGATTATTCCTTCATGTTCCGCGCCCACTGAAACAAGCTCGATACTGTACGGTTTGCCCCGGAGTTCAAAATCCACTTTGTCCCCCGGATTTTTCAGTCCCTGCCGCCATACGTCCGTAGGCAGAAAAAGCGGGGCTTCTCCGTATTTTTCCCTGAATTCGATCATGGCGAGGGCGTCTTTCGGATGCATCAGATAGAGAATGAATTCCTCTTCCGAAGGTTGTCTCCCGATATGCTCCGATAATTCCTGCCTGATTTTTTCAAGGTCGTCGTCGGGCATTGAATCAAGGGGAGAGAGTTCAATCCTCTCCTTTATCTTCGTCTCCCATTCGGCGCCAAAAGTGCTCTGATAAAGCCAATCGGGAGGCCATCCCATAGGGAGCTTGCCGTAGTGACCGAGAATCAGGTTTCTGAAATCTCCCGGAGTATTTCTGAAAAGGCCGAGCAGCTCTTCCCGGTCCTCTTCATTTATTGCATTAAAGTCGAGGTTCTTTTCATCTATAAATTTTGTCAGGAGATTTATGAGATGTCTGACTCCCGCATCTCCCTTGGCCTTTGCATATTTATTTACTATACCGCTGCAGGTGACCCAGGTGATCTGTGAGCCGGGGGTAACGTCAAAATAATGGATTATCTTGTTATAAAGAGACATTACCTTGAGGACCGCAGGCATGAAATGGAGGAAGCCCCCTTTTTCAGCCTGCTCGAATGAACTCGGGAAAGCGCCTCCGGGCATCTTATGAAGGGTCACCGTATGGTCGAACCCCTTAAACGGCGATTCGGCCCAGTCATAATTATTTATCCATTCGCGCACCTTCTGCACTGCCGCCTCCGCATCTTTTCTGTTGAGATTCACCGGAATCCCCATTTCCTCAAAATAGGCCTGGACGGCAAGAATGGGTGAATGTCCGTAAAAGCGCACAAGCGAATCTTCTTCGACATCAAATATCTTTGCTCCGGCCTGGGCAGCGGAAAGCAGCGCCGGCATTGCAAGCCCGTCCGTAATATGTCTGTGGTACTGAATTACCAACTCGGGATATTTCTGTTTTATTGCATCAATCAGGCTGCCGACCCGTTTGATGCTTCCAACGCCCGCCATATCTTTAACGCAGAAGATGATCTCGGCAGTGCCGCTGCACAGGTCAACGATATCTTTTACCACCTCAAGATAATATTCGTTAGTTGCCCAATCAGCCGTGGTAAAGGATATGGAGGGCTGGAAGAGTCTCCCCCTCTTCATGACGACTTCGGCAACCGTGCGCATGTTCCTTACATCGTTCAGGAACGAGAAACATCTCCATACATCTATATCAACCTTGGAAACCACATATTCTATGACATTCTTCGGATACGGTCTGTAACCGAAAAGGTTTGTCTCGCGTATAAGGGTTTGAAGAAGCACATTAGGCATCTGCTGTCTCAGGATGTCGATCTCTTCAAAGGGGCTTTCCCTCCTGTTCATCACACCCACATGCCAACGGGCGCCGCCGTGGCATTCGGAACTGAACAGCCCCATCCTGTTGTAAAACGGGGCAAGAGTAGAAAGGTCATAGATGCGGTGGCGGTTTTTGTAATCGGACTGCCCGGCGTCACGCATACCCACGGAAGTGAAACACACACCGTTAAGATTGCGTATAGCCTGCACAATCTCTTTCGACGACATTCCTGGTTTAACGAAGATATAATCTTTCATATAATCACATCCAGGACTGAGGACCTAAAGCGGATATTTCCGCAACATATCTTGCTATCTTGAGCACCTCGTCTTCGCTGTTTTTTTCTTTGAACATCGAGATGAGTTCATCCATATGCTCTTCAATGAAACGTGTAGAAAACTCGCCTGCTATGAATGCAGGATGCCTGATAATGCTTAGCAGCAAAGGCGCGAGCGTCTTCACTCCTTCTACGCGGAGGTTCCTGCTAAGCGCCCTGTCCATGACCCTTATGGCGTCTCCCCTGTCGGCGCCTGCCGTTATCAGGAGCATAAAAAGCGAATCGTAATACGGAGGTATGTCCGCACCCTCATAAACTCCTGATGCAATCCTTACACCCGGACCCTGAGGGAACTGAAGCCTGGTAATAGTCCCGAACGAAGGGCTGAATGTCTTCGGGTCTTCGGCATTAAGCCTTACTTCCAGCGCCCATCTGTTAGGGTGAATATCGGCCTGCTTGAAAGGTAATTTCTTGCCCATTGCGGCATCGATCATGATCCCGACAATATCCAGTCCGGTAATAAGCTCCGTTATCCCGTGCTCAACCTGCAGCCTTGTGTTGACCTCGAGGAAATAAAATTTCTTAGTTGTTGAATCAAAAATAAACTCTACGGTCCCGGCAGAGTTGTAGCCGATCTCTCTCATTAAACGTGTGGCCGTAAAGCATATCTCCTTGCGGAGGTCGTCGTCGATGGATGGAGACGGAGCTTCCTCGACTATTTTTTGGTTGCGTCTCTGGATCGTGCATTCCCTTTCATAAAGATGGACCACATTGCCGTGCTCATCTCCAACAATCTGGACCTCGATATGCCTGCCGCGCTCGATATATTTTTCAACAAGCACCCTTTCGTCGCCAAAGGATTTCAGGGCCTCCGAACGCGCCTGACTGAATGCCTGCTGTAATTCGGTTTTGTTTTCAACCTTGACCATCCCTTTTCCGCCGCCGCCTGCAACGGCCTTAATCATGATCGGGAAGGTCACCTTGTCTTCTTTCATCCATTTTTTGATCTGCTCAACGCCGGTGACATCCATAACACCCGGGATAGTAGGCACATTTGCTTTCCTGGCAAGCTTCTTGGCCTGGATCTTGTCGCCAAGGGCCTTGATGACCTCGGGTCTCGGACCTATCCAGATAAGCCCTGCGTCAATAACCATCCGGGCGAACTTATCGTTCTCTGCAAGAAAACCCCATCCGGGATGTATTGCATCCGAATTGCTCTGAATGGCAGCAGCTATCATCTTCTCCATATTCAGATAAGACTCTGCCGGCGGGGCTTCTCCGATATGAATGGCTGAATCCGCCATAAAAACATGATGTGCAAGACGGTCGGGCGTGCTGTAGACGGTGGTCGTAGGGATCTTCCTGTCCCTGCAGGTATGCATAATCCTGACAGCGGTGACGCCCCGGTTTGCAATTAATATCCGATTGATTTTTTTAATCATGTTAGAATGCCGTGAAATCTTTTCATAATTTTACCATAAATCTAAAAAATGTTGTGAGGACCATTCATCTGATTTGTCCATATAAATGTCTTAACAACCAAAAATAAGGTATAATAATCCAACTCAAAACATGGAGGAAGTCTATGACGATTACCGAGAAGATTTTGGCGGCGCATTCAGGCAAAAAAGAGGTCTCACCCGGAGAACTTATCAACGCGAAGGTTGACCTCATACTTGCCAATGATATAACCGCGCCCATTGCAATATCGGAGTTTAAGAAAATTGGCGCAAAGGACGTCTTCAACAGAGAGAGGATCGCCATGGTCCCCGACCATTTTGCTCCGCAGAAGGACATAAAGGCTGCCGAGCAGTGCAAGATGATGAAAGATTTTTCCAAAGAATACGATCTCAGTCTTTATTTTGAAGTAGGCAGGATGGGCGTTGAACATGCGCTCTTGCCGGAAGAAGGACTTGTCCTGCCGGGAGACTGCATCATAGGCGCCGACAGTCATACCTGCACCTACGGCGCGCTCGGAGCTTTTTCAACCGGTGTCGGATCGACGGATGTTGCCGCTGCAATGGCAACCGGCGAATGCTGGTTTAAGGTCCCTGAATCCATGAAGTTTATCTACTACGGAAAACTCAATAAATGGGTCGGCGGAAAAGACTTGATACTCCATACGATCGGCGATATCGGAGTAGACGGCGCACTTTACAGGGCAATGGAATTTGAAGGAGAGACAATACAAAACCTTCCGATGTATGGAAGACTTACCATGTGTAATATGGCTATAGAAGCCGGGGGCAAGAACGGCATAATCGTGCCGGACAAAATTACAAAGGCTTATGTGAAAAACAGGGCGAAGAGGCCTTTTACCTTTTATAAATCCGGCAAGAACGCCCGCTATGCCGGTGTGCGCGAATACGATTGCTCGCAGATACCTCTCACTGTTTCATGCCCTCATCTTCCGTCAAACACAAAGCCCGCTTCAGAGTTGTCCGGGATTGCGATTGATCAGGTTGTTATAGGTTCATGCACTAACGGGAGATATGAAGACCTTGTGGAGGCTGCTATGATTATCAGGGGAAGAAAGGTCAATCCGAACGTGAGGTTGATAGTAATCCCTGCAACACAAAAGATATACAGACAGGCGATGAAAAAGGGGCTGCTGGACATCTTTGTTGAAGCCGAGGCCGTAGTTTCCACACCGACCTGCGGTCCCTGCCTTGGGGGATACATGGGTATTCTTGCAAAAGGCGAGAGGGCTATTGCGACAACCAACAGAAACTTCGTCGGCAGAATGGGGCATCCGGAAAGCGAGGTCTACTTGTCGAACCCTGCAGTAGCAGCCGCTTCAGCGGTACTCGGAAGAATCGGGATACCGGAGGAGTTGGGGCTATAAATGACGCCTGAAGATAAACTGAAGGAATTAGGAATCGACCTTCCCGAAGCTCCAAAGCCGCTTGGGTCGTATATACCTGCCGTGAGGACGGGTAATCTGATTTTTCTGAGCGGAATGCTTCCTTTAATAAAGGGTAAGCTCGTAAGGCAAGGCAAGGTTGGTGAAGATCTCCGCATAGAAGAAGCCGGAGAAGGTGTGCGGACTGCCGTAATTAATGCATTGTCGGTTTTGAAAGCGAATATCGGAACTCTTAACAATGTCAAAAAATGCGTTAAAATTACAGGTTACATTGCTTCATCACCAAATTTTACCGACCAGCCCCTGGTGCTGAATGCGGCGTCGGATCTGCTTTTTGAGATATTCGGAGAGTCAGGCAGACACGCCAGGGTCGCGGTAGGGGTGAATGTGCTTCCTTTAAATTCCCCGGTGGAGATAGAGTTTATCTTCGAGGTTAAATAAGGGCTTTTTCATTTTCCGGTGACAAAACCCCCTTCTTGATCGCTCTTAAAAATGCTTCTACAGCCTGTTCATCAAACTGCGTATTGCTGCACTTTACAAGTTCTGATACGGCATAATCAATATTTGAAGCAACCCTGTAAGGACGGTCAGAGGTCATGGAATCAAAAGCATCGGCTACGCAGAGTATCCTCGCAAGGAGAGGTATTTCATCACCTTTGAGTCCGTCAGGATAGCCCCTTCCGTCCATTCTTTCATGGTGATGTCTTATAATGGGCAGGATATTCTGCAACTGTTTGATAGGTTTCAGAATATCCACACCTTTTACGGTGTGCAGACTAATGAGGTGGTACTGTTCGGGTGAGAGTTTATCGGGTTTATCAAGTATTATGTCATAGGTGCCTATCTTGCCGATATCGTGCAGCAGGGCGGCAATCCTCAGGGTATCTCTATCATCGAGATCAATATCCATTCCCTCTGCTATAGAAAGAGCATATTTCATTACTCTGTCTGAATGACCTTTGGTCCATGGACTTTTTGCGTCAAGCGCATTGACAAAAGAATGAACAAGACCGTCATACAGACCTTTCAGTTCTTTATATGAAAAATCAAGCTCCTTGAGCATATTGAAAAAGGCGTCACGGCTGTCCTGCAGTTTAGTTTCTTTATCTTTTATCTCGGTTATATCAATGAAAGCAAGCACAAAAGATTCTACGATGCCATGTTTGTTTGAAACGGAAGTCAGATAGATAAGGAAATACCTGTACATCACCGGTTCAAAATATTCAAAAGGCTCAATTGTAACATTATTGCCTGAAGAAAGTTTCATAAGGTTTTCTCTAAGTTTTGCGCTCCTGATTACTTCACCGCATTTCAGATCGAGTATGTTTTTGAAGGGAATACCGAACAGTTCGGCAAAATACTTATTTGCCCTTTTTATTGAAAAATCGGTATCTATCAGTATAACTCCATAGGGCATAGAGTCAAAGGTTATTCTCCATTCCTCAATGGCATGCTCAAGCATATTTTTATAACCTGTCCTTGTGCTGATATCTCTTATAATCGTCCTTGTCTTCAAAAATCTTCCATTATCATCATAGAGGACTGTAGCATTGATCAGAACAGGCAATAACGAACCGTCTTTCTTTTTTAAAGAGATCTCGATGTTTTCTATAGAACCTTTTTCCTTTAAAGAATCAAACGTCGTCTGAAAAACAAGCAGGTTGTCCTCTGTGATCATGTCTTTAAAATTCATCTTCCCTGTTACTTCTTCCCGTTCATAACGGAATAGTCTGAGCCATGTATCATTGACTTCCAGTATTTTTCCGTCAGGACCAAGTGAATGGTATCCGTCAGGCGCATTCCTGTAAAGATCAAGATACTTCTTTTCGCTCTTGCGCAACGCTTCCATCATTCTCTTGCTTTCGGTTATATCTTCATATACCACGACAATCCCTTTATTATGAAGTATCGGACCTGTTACAGATGCCGTCACTTTACATAATATATCCGTACCGTCTTTGCGCCGGCATGGGAATTCCTCGCTAAACTTACTCTGTCTCATCAGAACAGGGTAAAAAAGATCCGCTATTTCATTGTACTCTTCATCGCTTCTGTATAATAACCGTGTGTTTTTGCCGGTTAATTCCCCGCTTTTCCATCCGAATACTTTTTCTACTGATTCATTGGCAAAAATGATTTCCCGCTCCTTCAGCCCTATAACGGCATGTGGTATAGCCGTGAGTATAGTCGACTCAATGGTCTTTAACTGACGGAGCGCCTCCTCTGATTGCATCCTTTGAGTAATATCATGCAAAATGCATTGGATATAGACAGGCTTGTCATTTTTGAATATGCAATGAGAAGATACTTCAACATAGATTTTCTCACCATGTTTTGACAACAGCTCTGCCTCAAATTTATCGACTTTTTGACCGCCGAGCAAATAATCAAAGATATTATTGCAATGGTGCATGCTGTCGGGATGGATGATATCAGCCATAGTGATGTTTCTGACTTCATCTTCAGTATACCCAAATCTCTGAAGCCAGGCATTATTAACATAGACAAACCGGCCGTCCGGTGTTATGGTATGGATTAAATCATTTGTATTTTCAATGAGGTTAGTGAATATATCTTCCGGCATTTGCTTTTTTTCAATCAGACGGGGATTCATGTTTTTTTCTTTCATTGAAAACTTATTGCGGAGATTATGCAATTTCTGTACGAGTCGGTTTTTCTATCTTGCTAATGTCCTTCATACCGGATAACCGTGAGAATGATGTCTAAAACTTCGCTTTAATATTTTAACCTATTATTTTATAAATTTACTATAAAAATATCACGAGTACTTTACTGATTTTTATATTTGGCAAGTTCATTCCGCAGTTTTTCCATCTCTTTTTTCATCTGGATCATCCTTATCTCTCTGCCGACAGCCATATTGTAAAATTCTTCAAGCTCTTTTACGCGCTTATTTAGTTCTTCCTCGCGCTTCTTAATCTCTTTTTCAAACAGCTTCCGTTCCGTAATATCATTCATAAGAGCAAGAACATGTACGGTCTTATCATCTTCTTCGAGTATCGATGTTGTAATGCTGACAATGCGTTTTTCTCCATCAGAACGGGTTATTTCCCATGCTTCTCTACGCATGTCCTCACCCTGCCGCATCCTTTCCATTCTTTTATGCGCCCTTGCCTGAAGCTCGGTGTCCGGATACATTGTCTGATACCATCCCTTTTTGTTAATCTCCCTTATGGTATAGCCGGTTATTTCCGTCATACGAGGGTTCCATATTGTAAAAAAAACATAGGGATAACCGGGTATATTGTGACAAACAGAAAGTCCCTCTGCGGCATTTTGGATAATGAGATTCCTGAAAAGGCTTTCTTTCAGAATTGAGTCTTTGATCGGCTTTCTTGCAGAATGGTGCGTATGTTTGAGTCGTTCCAGATCATCCTTTAGCAGCGCATTTTCCTGCCGGAGCCTTGCCGCTTCTTCTGCAAGTTGATTTTCAACCTTCTTTTCTTCCTTTATATTCATATTAACTTCATTGCACCGTAACAATCCTACCTATACTTTTAATTATAGCACCTTAACCACTGATAGACCGGATGAAGATTATCTTCGAGGTTGCATAGACCGGGGCCCGATAGTAAATACCATTCGGAATAAGGGTCAAGAAGTTTATCAGATTTTAAACTAACCGGTATAGTTTATGGTGATTTTGTAGGAGATATGTGAATGTTCGGGAGACAATTCACTGCCGTTGCAGGAAAGCTCTCCTTCTCCGGAAACCGTATGACTTTTAATCATCGTATCAATAACTCCGGCCAGGTCAAAGCCGCCGTCAAGACAGTTTTTATTTAAGCATTCTATATTAAAATATGCCTGACTTTCCGGTATAAATTTAAATTCGCGCGCTATGGTAATGGGGTTTTTCCTTCCGTAAGAATTATTTATCTTAATAAAAATGCTCTCAATGTCAGGGAAGTGCTCGGAAATCAGCCCTGATTCAAGTTTGAGCTTCCTCTTTTCCATCTTGGCGATATTTTTTTCAGTGTTTGTAATTTTTTTCATCTCTCATATAAAAGTCCCCCTGATATACAGACGGGCTTTTCTTGTTCATTAAATAGTTTAAATCTTAAAATAAAATCCAGGGATGACCGCAATAAAAAAGGCCGCAAAGCTAAAAGTCTTTGAGGCCCTATCAATAATATCCTTAACAAAAACTCCTGAAACTCTACTTTTATTATCTCATAATATATAAAATTAAATCAATAGATTAAATAGAGTATGTTTATATTTTGTAGTTTTTTCATTGACTAAAACCAAATGATATAATACCGTTCTGAAAGTACACCCTGCAAATACAAAAGGGCAGTGTTTCCACTGCCCTTTTGTATGATTGACCTCGGGGTTGCACCCGTTCGACCCAGAGGATATGCGGAGTTTGACCCACCGTTATATTAAATTTAGCATATGATATGTATTTTGTCAATAAAATTACCTTTATCATGCTTTAAGGGTCTTTTTATAAAGCTTTTGCACTATTTTGTCTGATTTTTAAACCGTCGCATATGCTATACGAAATATCAAAAACATGTTAGAGTATTTGAGCGGTTTTTTTGCCGATAGTAAATTGCAATGTGTGAAAATAAAGAGGCAAAAGCCTCGCAGGGAGGAACGACTGAGAATGAGCGGAAAAAGGCATAATAAAGGATTCATGGAATGTTAACCCCTTGCCTACAGACACCATAGAAAAAGAGGACATACTGGTACTCATAGGCTTGAATGAAGACCTTGACAAGATGGGAATCAAATGAAGCTATGAACCCCCTTGAACGTAAGATTGCCGGTAAGATTAAAGACGAAGGCCCGATCAGCTTCGAAACCTTTATGAAGATGG
>JBAZWR010000086.1:0-12155 GCA_041660325.1 Thermodesulfovibrionales bacterium
AAAGACGGTAACCATGATGCCAAAGCCGTTATTCGGCGACAACGGTTCCGGAATGCACACCCACCAGAGCCTCTGGAAAGGCGGCAAGCCTCTTTTTGCAGGCAATGCATATGCGGGATTATCCGAGATGGCGCTTTACTATATCGGCGGAATTCTGAAACACGCCGCCGCTCTCGCAGCCTTTGTAGCGCCGACAACAAACTCCTACAAGAGGCTTGTCCCCGGATACGAAGCGCCGATCAATCTTGCATACTCAAGCAGAAACAGATCCGCCTCGATCCGTATCCCGATGTATTCCGCAAACCCAAAGGCAAAAAGGGTTGAAGTTAGATTCCCCGACCCGTCATGCAATCCTTATCTCGCCTTTGCAGCAATGCTCATGGCAGGACTTGACGGCGTAGAAAACAAGATCGACCCCGGAGAGCCGCTTGACAAGGACATCTACGAGCTCGGACCGGAAGAACTTGCAAAAGTCCCGAGTCTTCCGGGATCTCTCGAAGACGCGCTCGACTGCCTCGAAAAAGACCACGATTTCCTCCTGAAAGGCGACGTATTCACCGAAGACGTTATCGAGATGTGGATAAGCTACAAGAGAACAAAAGAAGTAGACGCACTCAGACTCAGACCCCATCCCTACGAGTTCTACCTGTATTACGACATTTAAGACATAGTCTTTTGCAGCTTTTCAGAAAACCCCCTCCCCTAACGGGAGGGGGTCCCAACCCTGCACGCTTTCACCAATAGCTTCCCCGGACAAAAGATTTGCCGCTTCAGCAAGGATTTATTGCCGCCTATTTTTGTTATCCAAAGATATTACCTTTATCGCGATTAATCCATACTCACAGTTATACGCAAAAACATCAGTTCCTGATGTCTGTTCAATTCCCCTTCAAGCAAACAAGGCGGGAAAAGGTCAGGGTGTTTCTTTCCAATTCAATGACAGGGTTATCAAAATTGGCAGGGAGCTGAATGCGAGAAGAAATACGCGTTGCTCGGAGTGATTTTGTCGGACGGAACATTATCGTGACGTCAGGTTGTTTGTGTCACCTACAAAGAGTGAAAAATGAATGATGATGATAATTAACGATTATGCAAAGAAATGAACGATTACAATGAGCCGCAGGGGCAAACACCTTTGGAATACCCGCCGAGGCTATTACCTGTCGGCTTGATTGATTTGTTGTAAGCTGAGTTAATTGTTTTCGTCATTCTTTAATTCTTATTATTTTGTGCTGTTCTAGGAGAAGCAGAAAAATTCTTTTGGCTCTAAATGAGACAGCCTGCACATTTGTTACTAATTCTTGTATTTTGCGAGAATAGAGATCACGATGTTGTTTTGATACCGGCAAAAATTCAATAACTATGACGAGTGTACAGTCAGAGTAGTCTTTTTGAGCTTTCTTGAAACAGATATCTTGAATGAAGCTGGTAAGACGATCAATGTCGCCACCAGGTTTAAAGACTTTAGTTTTGCCGTAGCCTCGGGAAACGACTAGCTCGGCATCTTTGGCTTTAGCTTTCCAATCGTCAGGGAATGTCAGTTCAACAAAGTCGATAATATTGCCTTCGTTATCTTTTACAATTGCATCATAACCTTGATTACCGAGAACCGGTTGCACGCTATACGAGTTTTGATATGCTTTCAAAGCGAATACACTCAGGGGGACAATTTCCTTGATGAAAACATTGTAAATTCCCCGACGACGAATCGCATTATGACGTTCAGTTTCAAACGATTTTATTTTCTCTTTACGACGAGTTACAAACTGGCGTAAGCCACGAGGCGAGCGTGGTCTTTGAATATCATCTTCTGTAATCATCTTTTATATTTGCGTATAACGCCCGGCTAAACGGCGCGAACGCAGTGAGCGTCCGGCGGAGTGAAACGGAGCGAATTTGAGCCGTTTGTTAGAACGTAAGACCACCTGCTCACTGACCATGGTACAAGCACGGTTGCCAAGTAACCCACAAAAGTCAGGGCGCCCAAGCAGCCACATCTGAATGGCAAACCTGTGTGGGCAACAGAGCTAGAGGGCGACCAGCTCGGCGATCTTGGCCGCGACGTCTGCCATTGGCTCTTCTGCAGTGCTCAGGCCGCTTCGAGAGCCGAGCAAGGGACTGACTTCGCGGAGAGCTTCATATGTCGTCTCGTGCACAATGGGAACGAGCCGGTCACGTGCGAGGAGTGCCGAAAGTTCTTTGTCGGCGATGCCCTCTGCTGGGAGGCGGCGCAGCAGCGCAGGGGTCACCAGCACGATCCCGACTCGCGAGTTCGCCAAGCCCTTGTCGATGGCGCGGAGCAAGGGCACGCCGAGGCCAACATCCTTCTCGCTGAACCAGACAGAGACACCACGTGACTCAAGCAGATCGTGCAGCTCCTTGGCGGCCCCCTGTCGGTCGTCCCACGCGTGGCAGAGGAAGACGTCCCGAAATTCAGGCAGTTGCTTCGCTAGGTTCTCGACGCTGTTGCGGATCGGTGTGAGTGCCCGCACTTCTTCAGGCGTGTACCACACTGACGAACCGGCTCGCGACCAGCGCGGCTTTGCGCTGCGTCCGGATCCGCCGCCGCTGCTACGGCCGCCCCCGCTGCTCCCCGACGGGAAGTAAGACGGGGGCGAGTACGACCCGTAACTGCTGGACCCCCTGTAGCCACCATAGCGCCCACCGCATGCAGGGCAGTCGGCTGCGGCGCTCGCTGAGCGATGGCCCCTTACTGGTGCTGTGCATCTAGCCATGTCCTTTACCTCCTTAATTTGGTGAGTAGTTCTAACGAGTTATTAGATAGTTTCTCGATAACTCCGGCAACTTACATCCTCTGCAAGTGGTCAGAAAAATCTCTCGCATCGTAACTACTTGATTTAATGTATTTGCCGAACTGACTAACATTACAATTGTAATGTTAACGAGTTTTTCCGTTCAATATGCAGCGCTCCCCTTAATATGAGCTATTTTAGACCTCGCTGGTCGGTCAAAGTCAAGGGAAATATTATTGAATTCCTATCGAAAGCTATGGCCGATAACAAGTGCACGTGAAGGAAGACTTCAGGAAGATATCTTTGCCCCTCAGATCTCTTAGGAATGTTGTGTTTCTTTCGTCCTGAAAGGCGCATACCTTTTTTCTCAACGTCACCTACCAACAATCGTTTTCAGGGGTTCCAAAGATTTATTGATTTCTTCATCAAGTGCGCAAGGCAGACAATTTTAAAAAGATGCGGAGTTCAACTTAGGCATATTGTATTTAAATAATCTTGATTATTAAGGACTATTCATCGAAAGATAGTATAACGTTTCAAGTGTTTGAGACGGGCAATGCGCTTTGGCATTTACAGAACGTTCATCGTTATGCTTATTTCCGTCTTATCCCTTCTTTTAACGTTATCGCATATCTTTCGTGTTGAAACGCATACAATGAAGGGACTTTTGCAAATAGCCACCCCCATTTTTTCTCAGAGGCAGGAAATATCTGGTTGCCATATTCAAAGATCTGTACACTGAGGGCAGGATTGAGTGGTTCATTTGACCCTGAAGTAAGGTTGAAGCCATCGAGTTTAAAGTCTGGGAGAAACTCACCAACCCTAACAATCAAATGAGATTGGGGGATTATGAAAAAACTGTTTAATCTTGCTACATATTCCTGTTTCGATCGGGCCGTCTTATCCTCGATAATGATCGTTGCACAAGTCCATGTCTCGCGAACTAAATCCGGGACAATGATTTTAACAGAGCTTGCTGGAGATGCTGATTTAGAATCTTGCTCCTGCGCTGCCATAAGGAGCAGATCAGATAAAGTATCCTGATTTATCTCTACAGGATACTTATTACTCAGCCCTTTTATATATGCATCAAAATATGATTTTTTACTCTCTTCATCACCTTGATTTAGTTCTCTATCTATAAGAATACTAATGAGACCAATTTTCTGATAGTCTTTGACTTTCTGAATGTATGCGTTATCACTATCCAGCTTATTTTTCAAAGCCTCTTGATATATAAGGTCCTTTTTAACTAATTCATCAAGAAACTTTATCTTTCCTCCCGGTCCTTCAAATTGCTTCTGTGCAAATTCAGGCAGGCTCTTTAGTTCTCTTTCTATATCGGATCTCGTTATTTCTTTATTATTAATTTTTGCATATAAAGCTTCCTTGTCTATCGCTATCTGGGCGTCCTTTCTTAGCTCACTAACATATGTATCAAATGCCTTTGATTGCTTTTCAGCAACAATACGCTTCTGTAATGCCTCCCTAATGGAATCAAATTCGGCGGGTGGCCCAAGTTTCTTATCAGTAACTTTGATGATATGGTACCCGAATTTTGTTTTGACAGGTTTGCTGATTTCCCCAGGGTTAAGCTTGATTGCTGCCTGTTCAAATTCAGTATCCATCTGGCTGGCAGAGAAATAGCCAAGATCTCCGCCATTATTTGCAGAGTCCGAATCGATAGAGCTTTTTTTCGCTATTGATGCAAAATCTTCCCCATTATTTATCTGTGCATAGATCATTGTAGCTTCATCTTCCGTTTTCACAAGAATGTGGCTTGCTTTTATCTGACTGACAGATGTTAACTCTTCCTTGTGTTTTTCATAATAAGATTTCGCTTCCTCTTCGGTTACCATAACCTTACTTTCAATCTTTCTTTCAAGGAATTCACTTATGAGAGTAATCTTTTTGAAATCATCAAGCTTTTTTTTGTAGCCATCTTCTTTATCAATCCCTTGTTTCAAAGCCTCTTGGTAGAGAAGCTCTTTCTTGATAAGTTCATCGAGAAACTTTATCTTTCCTCCCGGTCCATCAAATAACTTCTCTGCATACTCAGGGAGGCTTTTTAGTTCTCGAATATAATCATCCTTCGTCATTTTACTATCATTTACCTTGAAAAGATAATTTTGTTGCTTCTGCTTGTTATACTTGATTGAAGGTTCTTTTCCCTTGTTATCCATTGCATATTCTTCCCCGACCTCGGGCGCGATGGCTGAGTCATTAATATTCTGGCTGACAGTTTCTTCCACCTGGCTCAGTTCATTTTCTTCAGGCAATGATAACTTGGCAGGTTTCTCTGGTGTCGGAGCAGGCCCCTGAGGATAATATGAAGGTATTGGTTCTATTGGGATGTATTCTGGAACTCCTTTGGTTGGACAATCAACTATTCCAGCCAAGTTTCTCCCGCTAAGGGATGTGATGTAGGTATAGGCTAAATCTATTGGGTTACCATTAATATATATCTCCGCATACTCTTTTTCCTGAATTACCCATATCGTTTCTATCGTGATAAGCTTTCGGTTCGTGTCACCACATGGCGCACAGTATTCATATATGGTTGTACCCTGTTTCAAATACTTTAAAGCTTTCAATGCAGTATCTTTTGATAAGGCTTCACACTGTTCAGCCAACGAATATGAGGGTATAAGTAATAATAAATAAATATTGAGAAACAAAAGAACGTTTCTAAAAAAGGATAAGCATTTAAAATAACTCCAAATCGTGAGCATTACGTTCAAGTATTTGATCCCGTTCATTACATGACACCTTTCAGTTCGACGCCTCTTAATTGAAAATTCATAGGAATGCTGTATCTAACCTTTCCATGTTACATCAATAAACCTGTCGCCCAATATTCGAAGCAACTAATCATTCGATTTCGAGAGAATTCCTTAAAACGTTGCTCAAGGTATTTTCAATTTGAATTTGTCCGTCAAGGTGGACCATGGCTTGCTTACCTGTCGGAACGATGAAGATATCCACATCAACTTTACCTTTAAAATCTTTAGTGCAATCAAACTGGGCTGCTACTTTCCCGGAATTGTCGATGTGTGAAACATCCTGTATTGCTGAATAGCATAAGACGTTTGATTTTCGTTTGTCTTGAGTTTCTCCGGTTACTAATATCCCTATCATGATCTGATTAGAGAATTGCTTTTCTTTGACATAATTCAAGGTTAAAGTAAAATTTGAACCCTCCTTGGATTTATCAAATGAAGGACTGGAAATAGTAAACACTGAGTCAGCAATATATTCATCGAGCAGGAAAATTTCAGTCTTGGCATTAGGGCTTCCATAATAACTAATAACCGTCGGAGAAGATTCGGAATTATAAATAATTTCCACTCTTCCCGGGCATTTACCTTCCTGATGAAAATATTCTGTAAGGAACATTATATTTTCTAAAGGTATCTTTACTGTAGTGTCGTCATCCTTTTTGAAGCTGATTTCTTTTTCAAGGATTTCATACACCTTTCTTTTCCCATCCGTATCCGTTTTTGACAGGTGAGCCATCTTCTTATAGACATATGAGATGTCATCAAGATTGATCTCCACTTCTTTATCGGGTGTTTTCACTTTGATACTCTTATCTCCACTTTTGTTACCTGTAATTAACGTCCCATCGGTTAAATAAATTATCTTTCCTTTGATAATAATAGGCATGTTATAGTTCGCAAATTTGGGAATCTCAATTGGTCTTATTGGCTCAAACCGGGGTATTTGAACAGGTGGTATATAAGGAATTGGATTGATCGGCTCATATCGGGGTATTTGAACAGGTGGTATATATTTGGGTATTTCCATCGGCGCCAAAGATTCAATCGGTAGTGCGTTGTCAGATTCTTCTGTTTCATTCTCTGTGATTTCTGCCGGTCTCTCTGGTGCCGGAGCAGGAGCCTCGGCCGGAGATGGGGCAGATGATAGAGCCGATTGAGCCTGCTCAATCGACATTAACGGGATATACTCTGTAACTTTCTCCGTTGGGCACTTAACCATACTGGCAAAATTTCTCAAGCTGATATACGGGATGTAAATGTAAGCCAAATCAATTGGCTTACCGTTAATTTGTATCACGGCACGGTCATCTTTTTGGATTACCCAAACCGTTTCAATTTTGATAGGTTTTTTCCCCGTATCGCCGCATGGCTCGCAGAGTTCAAATATCGTCGTCCCCTGTTTTAGATACTTTAGAGCTTCCAAAGCGATATCTTTAGATACGGAAGAACACTGATCAGCATGGCTGTGTGGAGATATTATAAATATGCAACTCAACAAGAAAAAAATAAGGCTGATTCTACTATGTCTTAACAAAAATGAGCATAATTTCTTCATCTGTTCGTTGCCCCCCTTGTCTTATTATTCCTCATTGTTCTTGACTAGGCATATCCATCGGGAATTTGGGCACCAGCCGAATTCCCGACAAGCAACATGGAGCCAAGCGACTTTTGTTTGTCTTGTTCACAAACATATCTTTTTTTTGTATTTTGTCCAGATTTGGAATGATATTCGAACCTGTTTAGGATATCCCCACCATACATTACCTATTCAAACCTACATTTTTTTGCAATTTCTGTCAATGTTGACTAAAGGACCCCAGCAATTCTTTGTTAATCGGCACGCAAAATTGCCCCACTTTGGGGGTAATCGGTATCGAAAATTGACCCACCTCAGCATATAGTTGCAATCTCTCTGGAAAGAACTGCAGAGTATATCTACGAACAAACGTTTTCATCGGTTCTAAAGTTTTAAAGAATCCTTCATCAAGTCCTACCGCTAAAAAACCTTATTAAATGCGAAGTACATCCGCAAAGAATTCAATTCCAGTAGACTCAGGAATGTTGATTCTAAGATGAAGTCATCTGAAGTTTGCCATATACATTCTTACAGTCATTTGGATAGAACCATCGCATTCGTAGATTTAAAAAGTGACTTTTTACGGCAGATTGAATGACCATGCTGTCATCTTCTCAAGCCCGCCACATCGAACAGCAACAATTATTAGCCCAGTTCCGGAATGATAACGAATTATATTAAGTTTCTTGTCAACCTTTAGATTTAGGCACTCAGTTGGGTCTTCAAAAGATGATACTTTGACGGCGCGATCCCGATCTGTGAACTGTATGCTTTCGGAACCGTGTACTGAGCAATCATAAGGCAAAAAGGAGGGTATAGACCCTTTACACTTATCTGGGAAGGTTTCGAAGGACAAGGTGTCATTTGTGCTGACCTTGATCAACTCGACATTATCTTTAGATAGGTCAGAAACAATTCTGCTGATTATCGTCATTGATCGTCTGCTTATTTCAGACATGTGTGCAGTTCCAGAATACGTCTGTAGAAAATTGTAATAATCATATATAGTATCCATTTTTAGCGCTTTTTCCCATTCAACCTCCTCAAGTGCCGCAATCCTTTCTTTTGTCTTATTTTGGTACTCGGGATGCCATTTTCCAAACTCTTTGTAAGAATATATTGTATTTATACGCTTCGTTTTCTCCCATTCGCCTTCGACAGTAGCGCACCCACCTATGAAAAAAACCAAGGCTACCCAAACAAAAGCATATTTCATTAAACTAATCATCGCGCCTCCTTCCCTACTTTCTCCTCTGCCCGCAATGAGCAGATAACTTGTTCACAAACGCACCCCTACTCACTTTTTGTCCAAATTTGGGATGATTCCGAACCTGTATCGGATATCCCATCTCTCGTCCAGTTTAAGTCATCTTTACTGACTGATACATAAGTAATACCTCGCTGCGGACTGATTTTCTGGGCGTATTATTAATCTGTGGTTATCTATTTGTCAAGGTTTTTGGCCAAATTTGCTTATATAGGCTTCGCTATTAGTTTGCAAAAGAAATACTCTCCACTTATATGAGACTGCCGGTGCTTGATTGAAAACAAAAGCAGTGTCGGCCTTAAAATGTAGCGGCGTTAACTTCTATGTAAACTGTGGGGCTCCACAGCGACTACTTGATGCGTTGACTACAGGAAGTACATCTCGCCATGGAAATATCTATTATCCTGTATTAGAAAGGGCATTTTATAAGAGCCTACGAGTTATAACAATGTATGTCAATTACTACTGTCGGATATTTTTCCCAATGGAAAAAGCTTCTCCGAGATAGGCTCCGATTTTATGATAACTGTGCGACTCCGGGCTAAAGACAATAGGCCTCACTTTCTCGATATTAGGAAGTCCTTTTTCGTTGAGCACAGATTCATCTGCTTTTACATCCATGATTTCACCGATGAATTGGGTATGTAATCCGATTTCTAAAGTGTGAATTACTTTGCACTCCAAGACCAGAGG
The DNA here is from genome assembly GCA_041660325.1 of Thermodesulfovibrionales bacterium. GTDB lineage: Bacteria > Nitrospirota > Thermodesulfovibrionia > Thermodesulfovibrionales > SM23-35 > DYFC01. The sequence goes on from JBAZWR010000086.1 coordinate 9,070, forward strand.
AAATTCCTTTACATAAGGGGCATCAACTATTTCACTCTTAACAGGAGTAAGTCCGGAAGCAGTAAATTTATCTTCATTTTTACCTGAAACCAATCCAAAATAATCGGCCTCTCTACAATGCACTTCAGAAGGAATATTTATGGTAAATGCTTTTCGTTCCACAATATTGCTATAAGTATATGTTGCCTTTCTGAGAGAAATCGTAACGCAGGGAGGCTTAGAACAGCAAATCCCTCCCCATGCAATAGTCATAACATTTGGTTTCTCATCCTTATCATATGTCCCCACAACCCATACCGGTGTCGGATAAAGCAACGTCTTTGAGCCTAATGATTTCTTCATCATATCCTCCAAATACATAATTAGAATTTGTCATTTTCATGTCTACTCTAAACAATTATATCATGCATCGGACGCGAGTACTTCGGGAAGAAAGGTTTCCGGTTTTATCCTTCCTGTACTGAACGATTTACAATTTGTAAAAAGAGTGATATATTTGAATCGGCAATACGCAATGTAAATTTGAAAGGAGAGATGAACCATGGCAATCAAAAAGGCTGATTTAGAGAAAATGAATGAATTGTTGGCGAACGGCACTACCATTGCCGCAATTCAAAGAAAGTACCCTAACTACGAGTACGGGGAAATTTACTGGGAGGTGAAGGACTATAGTTTCTTGGGGAAAAAAAGGAAAATTACCAACCGTATTAATAAAATCGCGAAATCAAAATTGCCCCGAGTACGTCGTGACCTTGCAGGTGAAACGAAAAAACTCCTTGATGAGCTCTATTCACAACTGAAAATTAACAGCAAAAAGCTGATTGAAATTGACCGGGTGCTCCGAAAATAAATGTTTAACATTGGGCCGGACAATATGCGCGAGGAAAATGCCCGCTTAACTGTCAGCCCGGACGCTAAACGATTCAATGTAATCCTCCCTTTTTCTTTCCATCAAAAAGAATTTGTTTATAGGTGGCGGTGAGAAAAATGGTATGCGCAGTACTGGGAGAATATCACACAGCTTTCCCGAAAGTGCTGAGAGGCAAACATACTTCCTGAAACTCCCAAGAATTGAACCTGCTATAATTTACTTATTACAGATAAAATAACTCATAGCTGCCGAGCAGAATACCATGTCATATGAGAATATCAAGGTTATCGCTTATTCAGGTTATCGGAGTGCCGAAAGCCCGAGAGCTTTTTTTATTAATGATGAAATAATCACTGTTGTCGAAATCTTAGACATGTGGATTGAAGAAACTTTGTCTGGTAGGATGAGGAAGAGATTTTTTATAGTCAAAACGAATAATGATCAGCAATATAAAATCTATATCGACGAAAAGACCTTGGAATGGTTCCGTGAGATAAAATAGAGTCCTTTCCGTACTTCACATTTCAAAAACTTGTCAAAATGATGTATGTTATAAACACTAATTTATGGCTATAGCCCAGATTGTCGTCTTTATATCAAAGACATAATTAAAAGCATCACCGTCGTTTGTGAACAAGTTAGCCGCTCATTATTGGCAGAAAGGAGTATAATGATGGCAAATAAATAAAACCCATTTAAAGAATCCATTTTGAAGTTGCCCACATCTTTTTAAAAGTCATTTTTTAAATTAGGTTTTTAACAAAATCAAATTTGAGGATAATAAAATGAAAAACAATAATTCTGTTCTGTTGAAGAGATGCTTTAAATTATTTTCATTCCTTATTGTTTTTTCGCTGATAGGATGTGCGAGTATGCCATCAACATTTATTATGACTTATGAACCAGGATGGGCATCTATTGAAATCAAGGAAGGAATGAAATTCGAAAATGCTTGGCAGGAAGTATTAGATGTTCTGGCCAAAAAATTTGAGCTTGAAATGATCTCAAGAGAAGGTGGGTATATAAGAACTGCATGGATATATACATGGTGGAAAGTTGGCGAACGAACAGAAAACTACAGGGTTCGTGCAATTGTAAAATTTTCACCTGACGGCAGAAATGTAGATATTAAGACAGAAGCAAATTATCTAAAGGGTGGACAATGGATAATAGGGGCCGATACAAGATTACTTGAAACTGTAAAGACAGATGTAATGGGTGTAGTAGGACGCACAACTCGGTAAAGACTTTTCACATAATTAGCAAAAGGTGGCTAACATCGGATTAGTGATGACGTCCTTCGGAAAATCGGCAGACTTTATTCCGATAATTTAAGGGATAGAGCCTGCTGACTTCGCCAATCCAAACCGTTAGGCGATAGTTTCTTACAGAAATAAACATTTCTAAGGAAGCTCGAATTTTCTCTGTTTGTAGGTGTCATCGACAATTTGCGCTCTTCGGATTCAATAGAGAGACCAGCGCAGTATAGTTTGAAACAAACGCTATCTGTGGAGTTGAGCCTTCTTCCATTTATTCTTGGAAGAAACAATTGCCGATCTTCAAGGGACAGCTATTTATTTCGATTTGAAAGACTCTCTGCACACAAATACCGGCGTATTTAGTACCGAATGTACTCTTCAACGATTTTGATTTTTGCCCGGTGCGTATAAGCAGGTGTTAGAAACGTTTTTGTCTTTTCAAAGGGGGGGGGAGGGGCCTTCGGGGGGGAAGGCCCCTCTTTGGAGGGGAAACTTAAACTTCTTTTTGGGGCTGGGGAACTTTTCTTAAAAACGTCGGCACATCAATATGGTCTTCATAAGAAGACATGATGTCCGTCGTAACAAGATCTATGCCGTAATCGGATTTCAGATTTTTTGACAGGACCCTCTCGGAGCCGCGCAGATTCATCGCCTGTTTGACCGCCGGCGTCCATTTTTTGACCTGCGGGAGTTCCACCTTTTCTTTCTGGTCGCTAAACCCGGTAGCTATTACCGTTACCCGCACCTCATCCGCTATATCGGGGTCTATCACTGCGCCGAATATCAGATGTACTTCTTCGTGGGCGGAGTCATAAACGTAAGAGACCGCGTCCTGCACATCGTTCAGCGCAAGCTCAAGCCCGCCGGTGATATTTACAAGAATGCCCTTGGCCCCTTCTATTGAAGATTCTTCAATGAGCGGATTCGATATGGCTTTTTTGGCTGCATCAAGGGCG
>JBAZWR010000087.1:0-11967 GCA_041660325.1 Thermodesulfovibrionales bacterium
CTTTGCTATCTCAACAGATTTGTTCCCCTTTAATACGTCATAATATGACGACGCGACGCTCAGGAGATATGCTTCTTTAATCGCCGAAAGATTGCTTCGCTTGAGTTCAATGTCTTTTTCCGATATGAAAAAGTTGATAATCTCCTGCCCGCCAAGTGAGAGGGACTGATCGAGCCTTAAGCCCCATGAAGAGGATGACGACGGCTGCAATGGGAAACTTCCGATAGGAGTCGCTGCCTCCTTTTTTTCAGTATATTTTGTGTAGTTTCCAAAGGCTGAACCCTTCGGCAGAAAAGCCGATATAGCCTTATCTTTTCCCAATTCTGAAATAACGAGGTCCTCCCCGGATATCTTGAGTTGTTCAGCACGTTCAAGCGCAATCCTGTAAAGATCTTCCAGTGTATATTGTTCAGCCGCAAAAAGGCTTTTTAAAGGAAAGAAAACCGATACGGTAACAAAAAAAACGGCAACGAGACTGAGATGTTTCATTTTAATGTCCCCCTTGCAAAGATACTTACAAATTCCGGAATTATCTTGTCAGCGTCCGAGCCTTTGTATTTCTTGAACATATCAAATTCTCTTGCATTAAAAAACGAAAAGAACATACCGAGAAACGCCCGCGCAGCGGTTTCCGCGTCAAAGTCCCTAACGACTCCTTTTTCCCGCAATTCATGGAAATAGGAAGCAAGCGTCTTTATCAACTCCTCAATAAAACCGTGGTAAATCTTGTGTATCTTCTCCGGATACCTTTTTGCCTCCGAATGCATTATCTGTATCATCTCTTTTCGTGAATCGAGGGTATCGAGAAACTTTTTTGCAATCATCGTCAAAGCCTTTTCATATTGCATTGCCGCAATTTCCGGGAGAAGACCCTTAAGCACCGGCAGAAAAGAATATGTATTAAGCACTTCTTCAAACAGATTTTCTTTTGAAGGGAAGTGCCTGAAGAGGGTTATCTCCGCAACTCCGGACTCTCTTGCAATTTCCTTTGTCGTCGCTCCGAGAAAGCCTTTCGTTGAGAAAAGTTTCAGGGATGTTTCGAGTATCTTGCCCCTTGTCGGCAACGAAATTTCCTTCTGCCCCATACCACCTCCGGATTTATGAAAATGTTTATCGAAAAATATTATGAATGTTAGTACTTACTAACATATTACGGAAAATATGATATGATGTCAAGAAGAAATTTAACCCGGATTATTCATAGAATTGGCACGGCAACCGAGGATAGAGTATTTGAGCGGTTTTTTTTGCCGATAGTCAAATATGGTATATGAAAATAAAGAGGCAAAAGCCTCGGAGGGAGGAACGACCGGGAATGTCCGCCTCAGGCGGATTCGCCGAGGAGAAAGCGCAAATACTCTATCCTCGGTTCAATCAGAAATATTTGTGAATAATCCGGGTTAAGGAGGCGATTATTTGTCTCTGTTTATCTTGTTCCGTTCGTCAAGGAAAACTATTCTTGGCTTGAACCCTTTCATCCCGCTTTCTTCAACATAGCAGTAACAGAAGATGATGATCTTGTCGCCGACCACGCCTTTTCGCGCAGTAGGTCCGTTGAGGCATATTTCTCCGCTGAATTTTTTGCCCGGGATTACATAAGTTTCAAACCGCTCTCCGTTGTTCAGGTTGCTGATCATAACCTGTTCATACGGCAGGATGCCGGCTTTTTTCAGTATATTTTCATCAATTGTTATGCTTCCTTCATAGGAAAGGTTCGACTCGGTTACGGTTGCCATGTGTATCTTTGCTCTCAAAAGACATCTCAGCATAATTTTTATCCTTAATTTTATTGTGATAAGAAAGGGACTTCTCGTTGCTTTCTTACTTAAATTATGCACCCTTGCATATGACAAAAGCAAGCGCACGGCGCGGGATGGGCGTGCGACAAATTTATGGGTAATTATATTTCACCACAGTTAAAGTCATGACAGGTTTAACATCCCCCTCTTGGGATAAGAGGGGGCAAGGGAGAGTTACTTTAATGGAATAAACTGAAAACAAGCGGCATTTGCTCAAAACATCTAATTACTAAAAAACAAAATAGATGTACAAATAACTTGTACGTTTTCTCAAACTTGGCATAAAATGTAAAGCAGACATAACGCCGGAGGTGTAATGACATTCCACGACGATGAAGATACGGAGAGGGCAAACCTGTACAGACTTTTATCCGGGCTTTTTCTGAGCGAGCCGACTGAAGAATTTCTGATCCAGTTCAGGGACATATTCGGAATTACGATAACCAATACTATCGACGAAATCACGATAGATTTCATGCAGCTTTTTTCGGATGCTGCAGGACACCTCCTGCCCTATGAATCCCTGTATAACTATCCTCTGCTTGATACACCGAGACTATGGGGACAGGCGACTGAAGAAGTGCAAAAGCTGTATCATGCACAAGGACTTATGATAGATGAGGAAATAGATATTATCCCCGACCATATCTCCGCCGAACTGCTGTTTATGGGGCATCTGATAGAAAACGACATTACAGAGCTTAAAAACAGCTTTTTTGAAAACCATATCCGTGTCTGGGTCCCTGATTATTGTTATGAGATACAACAATTCGCTCAAACTGATTTTTATATTCAGGCAGCGGGCCTGCTGAAGGAATTCATATCAAACGATTCCGAAGAATTCGGGATGGAAGAGAGCATTGAATGAATGGAGGTCCCCGGATCCTGCTGCAGAAGGGCACGTTATGGGAAAAAATCGTGACGAAAACGGAAGAGTCGCTCAAAACCGGCGCACAATTGCCGATACCGACTGCTTATGAATTCATTGAGGACGCAGGCATTCGGTTTTTTGTAAGAATACTTTCGGGTCTTCAGCAAAAGGACAAAGACCGGCAAAAGCGGCAGGAATCTTCCTCATCAGGGAAGACGATAAACCCTTTTCTCCCGTATGAGAAAGCCCTGTACGTAGCCGGTATTTCGGACACCCATGTTGCTCTTCTCAATAAATTCAACGTAGTTGAGAATCATCTTCTCATCATTACCCGGCGCTTTGAAGACCAGGAAACACTCCTGACCCTGAGTGATTTTGAGGCGCTATGGGTGTGCATGGCTGAATATAATGCGCTCGGTTTTTACAATGGCGGTGAAGCAGCCGGGGCCAGTCAGCCTCACAAGCATCTCCAGATGGCGCCGCTCCCCCTCGCGCCGGAAGGCCCCGGGATTCCCCTTGAACCGTTGTTTGAAGGAGCCGGATCAAAAGGCAGCCCCGAAACCATCCCGGGATTGCCCTTCGTGCACGGTTTTATCCGGTTTGAACATAACGGTATAGATTCACCCATCGATGCCGCTCGAAATTCCTTTGTACTTTACGGCAACATGCTGAGTCATGTCGGGCTGAAGACTCCCGAGACTGAAGGGACTAAACGACAGTCAAGTCCTTACTGTTTGCTTATCACCCGGGAATGGATGCTCCTTGTTCCAAGATCACGGGAGTTTTTCAATTCTATTTCGATCAACTCCCTCGGCTTTGCCGGAGCGCTTCTTGTCCGGAACAGTGAGCAAATGGACTTCCTGAAAAAACACGGTCCCATGACCGCGTTGAAGAGCGTCGCCCTTCCTTCTTAAGCGCTTTCCCAAATTACTTATTCCGGATTATTCACAAAATTGGCACGGCAACCGAGGATAGAGTATTTGAGCGGTTTTTTTTGCCGATAGTCAAATACGGTATATGAAAATAAAGAGGCAAAATCCTCGGAGGGAGGAACGACCAAGAATGAGCGCAAATACTCTATCCTCGGTTCAATCAGAATAATTTGTGAATAATCCGGGTTAAGTTGAATAAGACCCCGGCACTCTGATATTATGTTAGGGTAATGAATGAAACGCTCAAAACTTTCCTTAAAGCCAGCCCGATTATAGCTAAATGTAATGTGACTGACGAGGAAATCAGCGAGCTTGCAGAATACCTCAGAAAGCATTGCCTGTCCGAATACATCAATGAAGTCGTCAGGATGGTCGAAAATGTAATCAGTATCGACCCGCAATTAGAATGGAAAGAAATACTCTCGGCTGCCGCAAAAAAAATAGTAGAGTTTCTTCATGCCGAAGCCGCTTCTATCCGTATTTTTTACCCCGAGACCGGCAAGCTCGTCGCCTTTGGTTCACATCTGTATAAAGAACAGGCCAGGTTAAAAAGCATTCCGGTTGAAAAAACCGTAGCAGGGATGGTCATAAAAAGCGGCAAGAGTTATCTTGTGCCGAACATCCTTACGGAACCTAATTATGCAAATAAAGACATCGTAAAACTGCAGGGATTTAATTCCCTTATGGCGGTGCCGTTAAACATACCTGCTTTTCTTAAAAATGAACCGGACATCCCGGGTGCAATCCAGATTTACTACAAGGAAACGGACAGGCAATTTGATCCCGTTGAAGTTTCAAATGCGGAACTGATGGCAAGAAGGGTCAGCTATGTGCTCGCTAAAAAACGCATTTTAGATCTCCAGAAGCTGAATCAGCAAAAAGAGAAGATCGTAGAGAAGATTTTTGTGAAACTCAGCCACAGGGAAGGGATTAAAATGAAGGAAGTTTTCAGGACGATGATCCCCGAACTGGTGGACATCATACTTGTACAGAGCTGCTCATTATTTTCCGTCATGCCCGACAGAACGCATGTAAAGATCGAACTTGAGTATCCCATCGGACAGGAAAGCCATGACATTAGCTGCATGTTTGCAATTAATGACCATCCATATTTTGACGCACTGATAAACAATATGGAAAACGGCTTCGACGATGAATATGAAAGGATCGATTCCTCCTATATATTGATAAAAGACCCTTTAAAAAGCAGGCTGTCGAATGATGAATTAAAAAAGTATGCCTCCAAATACAGCGTTCATTCGGTGCTTCTGATCCCTTTGAAGGCCGGCAATGAAATCAATTACTTCCTCATCTTCTATGCCGTTGACAGGAGGCAGGAATTCACCGAACATGAAATAGAACTCCTGACATTTTTCGGGAAGGAAATAATGAAGGCTTTGCGGATCGAAAAACTGGACGATGTGCTCCACGACTTCAAAAACCCTGCTATCGCTATAGCCGGATTCGCCGGAAGGGCCAAGAAGCTTCTTCAGAATGAAAATATAGAAGAGGTGAAAGACAAGATAGCCGAATACCTCGACATCGTTGCTCAGGAAGCGATAAGATTGCAGGAGCTTGTTGTCTATCCGAACATCGAAGGCAGGGAGAGGGTCATTGATCTTACGGAGGCCCTGAAGAGCCGTTTCAGGATCAATGAAGAAGCTATCAGAGATCAGAAAAGGACAAACATTAAACTCTTAAAGGAAGCCTTGCAGCCGGGGTTATTTATATATTGTTCCCCCTTCGGTCTTGAACGTGTGCTGGATAATCTCTTCGATAATGCTACAAAAGCGATACCAGAGGAAGGTGGAGAATTGTCCGTCAAAAGCTATAAATGCGGAGACGCGGCATGTTTTGAGATACGGAATACGGGGAGGATACCCGAAGAAAATATCGAACAGATCAGGACGGGCGATGTGAAAGGCCGCGGACTAAATATTATCTATCGTTTTATCCAGGGCATACGCGGCAACCTTGAGGTCTTCACGGATACGGATTCAACGACCTTCCGCATCATGATCCCGCTAAATAAATAATCCTAAACGTTGCAAAAGATGTTCTTAATTTGAAAGAAAGACATGATAAAAAAGTTTTAGGTTCTCCTCGCCCCGAACGCTTTCGGGACTGAGTGCGGACGACTCCTTAATGTACTATTAACACTGTTCGATATGCATTTATCTAAAATACACATAAGGTTAAAAGTGCCGTCAGGTGAATATGAATTATCTTTTGTCGCGTTCTAAATGGTTTTTTATCATGTCTTCCTTTCATTTTATGCAACTGATGGATAATCTTTCATGACGGATTACCTTCCCAGGATACTTTCAAAAAAAACCGTTTACGATGGGAAATTCATCAGGTTTGTCATGACATGTTATGCCGATTCTCATGGCGTAGAAAGGGAATGGGAATCCTTCGAGAGGGTCAATTGTAAAGGCATCGTTGTTATAGTCCCCGTCACGGACAACGCTGAATTCCTGCTTACGAGACAGTTCAGGCCCCCCGTAAACAGTTATGTCGTCGAATTCCCTGCCGGGCTGAACGATAAAGGGGATACCCTGAAAGGAGCTGCCGAAAGAGAACTTCTGGAAGAGACCGGCTATACCGCAAAGGAACTGATCTATCTTGCCGAAGGTCCCATGTCTTCAGGCGCATCAGGAGAAATACTCACGGCCTATCTTGCAAAGGGTCTTGAGTTTAAAGGCGTCGGAGAGAGAGATGAGGCCGAAGATATCGAAGTAATAAAAGCGCCCGTCAACCGGTTGGATGCCATATTGTCGGAACTGCAATCCAAAGGGGACCTGATCGACCTGAAAATATACGGACTAATTGCCCTGGCAAGGAAGTTTTTTTTAATCTAAAAGAAACCTGCTTGAATAATCCCTTTTATTACCCTAAAAACGCAATTAAACTGTCATAGAAACTGCGGATGGCTAAAATAAATTTATTTATCGATACAATAGTGTACTTATATAGATGAGTTGCCAAAATATTTTTATGCGATTACGATGAACTATCTTTTTAAATAAATTTATCGAGTTAAACAAATTTATTTTGGACATCTGCAGTTTTTGGGCTAACGAGAACATCTGAATAAGCGCACTTCAGACGCTTATTGCGCTATTATTTTAAGGAATTTTCTTTTTCCTGCCTTGAACAAATACTCCCCTTTTGCAAGCTTTAAATCCGGATCAATATGTTTAACGTCATTAATCGATACGCCGCCCTGTTTGATCAGTCTTATTGCTTCGCCGGTGCTCTGAGTTAACCCGGACAATTTCATGATCTTTGGGACCCACATTCCGTCTTCATCCCAGACAAGCTCACAAACCGGTATTTCATCCGGCAGTCCTTTTTGCCTGAAGATATGTTCAAATTCCTCTTTAACCCTCAGCGCTTCATCCTTGCCCCAATAACGTTCGACTATTTCTATAGCCAGATTTTCTTTGGCATGCTTCGGATGGACCGTTCCCTGCGCTATTCCCGCTTTCAGCGCATTGAGTTCCTCAAGAGAGATATGGCTGAGCAGTTCATAATATCTGAGCATAAGCTCGTCGCTTGCGGACATTATCTTGCCGTACATCTCTTTCGGCGGTTCATCTATTCCGATATAATTGCCGAGGCTTTTCGACATCTTGTTCACACCGTCGAGGCCTTCAAGCAGCGGCATGAGAACTACGGTCTGTTCTTCTACTCCCATTCTCCTCTGCATAGTTCTGCCCATAAGAATATTGAATTTCTGGTCCATCCCTCCGAGTTCGACGTCGGATTTCAGGTAAACCGAGTCGTACGCCTGAAACAACGGATAATAGAATTCGAGGATGCTTATATCCTGTCGGTTTTCGAACCTCTTCCTGAAATCCTCTCTTTCCAGCATCCTTGCGACAGTCTGCATGGCGCCGAGTCTCACAAAGTCCATGACGTCCATCTTTGAAAGCCATTCACTATTGAACCTGACCCGCGTTTTTTCAGGGTCTAATATCTTGAAAACCTGACGTTTATAGGTCTCCGCATTCTTGAGGACTTCATCTTTAGTCAGGGGTTTTCTTGTCTCAGACCTGCCCGTAGGGTCGCCGATCATGCCGGTAAAGTCGCCGATGAGGAAGATGATCTCATGTCCAAGTTCCTGAAAATGCCTCATCTTTTCAAGCAGGACCGTGTGGCCGAGATGGATATCGGGCGCGGTCGGATCAAAGCCCGCCTTGATCCTGAGCGGCCTGTTTTCGGCGCACGATTTTTCAAGCTTTTTAAGGAAGTCGGCCTCAATGATAACTTCGACAGCGCCCCTCTTTATGATTTCAAGCTGCTTTTCGGGTTTCAGCATAGGCAATATAATAGAACGTTAATGGAATATACGTCAATTGCCAAAAGCCTTTTTTAAACGGCTCTATTATATAGAAAATATAATGCAAGTCTGTTACAGTAAAATATTACTTGTCGTCACAAGGAGGAGATTGTATGAGAGTCTTATTGAAGCTTTTTTTGTTGTCCATAGCTCTTCTATTTGCGGTTACAGCCTATGGAGAGATGAAGTCAAAAACATTTACAAAAGAGGAGATCAAAAAAATGAGTGAAACAAAAGCCGTTATCGAAACAAAGCTGGGGAATATAGAACTAAAATTTTTCCCCGAGGCAGCGCCGAACCATGTCAATAATTTTATCGAGCTTGCGAAAAAAGGGTTCTACGACGGCACGATCTTTCATCGTGTCATTCCGGGTTTTATGATCCAGGGCGGAGACCCCAACACAAAGGGAGTTGACAGGGCTTCTCACGGAATGGGAGGTCCCGGTCACACAATCAAGGCGGAATTCAACGACAAATCCCACAAAAGAGGCATACTCTCTATGGCACGGTCCGGACATCCTGACAGCGCCGGTTCACAGTTTTTCATCTGTGTCGCCGATGCACCGTTCCTTGACAAACAATATACCGTATTCGGTGAAGTAGTATCGGGAATGGATGTGGCGGATAAGATAGTAAACCAGCAAAGAGACAAAAAGGACAACCCCCTTGACAGAATAGAAATGAAGGTAAAGGTTATAGAGAAATAATGAGCGGGATTTTCCCCGGATTGATGAGGCGCTTAACATACAGGCGTAGAACTGCCGCTCTGAGGTTATTTCTCTCCGTCATTTTATTCCAGATCTGTTTTTTATCCGGCGCCTGCGCAGAGCAGAAAAATGTCTTCCGCATAAGCGATAGACAACCGATCACTTATGAACAGATGCTTGATGATCTGAAAAATGTCAGGATAATTTTTGTCGGTGAAGTGCATGACAGAGAGGCCCATCATCAACTGCAGCTTGACGCCATAAAAGCGCTCAATGACAGGAAAGTTCCGCTCTCCGTCGGGTTCGAGATGTTTACCTATGAAAGCCAGAATGATCTCGACAAATGGACGGAAGGCTCGCTTCCCGTAGAGACATTTATTCCGATCTACTATAAGAACTGGAATTATCCCTGGACCTTGTATGATGATATTCTTTTCTATGTAAGAGACAACAAAATACCTGCCATAGGGCTGAATGTGCCTGCGGAGATTACACGAAAGGTGTCCGTTTCAGGGTTTACTTCATTAACACAGGAGGAGCTTAAAAAACTGCCTTCGGACGTCGGTTGTGTAGTTAATGAACAGTATATGCAGTTCATCAGAAGGGCCTATGCAATGCACGGACACGGGGATAAACAGTTCCGGTTTTTCTGTGAAGCGCAGCTTCTATGGAACCAGACAATGGCTTATAATATTATTGAATTTCTAAAAAAGAATCCCGCTAAAAAAATTGTTGTTCTGACAGGGAACGGTCACGCCTGGAAAAAGGGAATCCCGGAACAGGTCAGGACAATCTCGGAGGGAACGCAATACCGTGTAATTCTACCTCAGATACCGGGATATGTTGACCCGCAGACAATGACTGCCGGGGATGCCGATTACATTTTACTGCAATGATATGTTATCATTTTATGTTCGGGGCGTAGCGCAGCCTGGTAGCGCACACGGTTCGGGACCGTGGGGCCGGAGGTTCAAATCCTCTCGCCCCGACCAATAATTTACCTAAACCTTATAAGACAAGTTCTCAATCGGGGTTACCCGCCTATCCTTGACATGGGTCTTTTTAAAAATGGATAAGCTTTTTCATCCCGATTTCCGATATTATGTTCTTTAGGCTTAACCTCTATCGAGAGTCTTATGAGTCGTTCGATCTCCTCATCGGGCGCACCCCCGCGAAGGGCGGGTTTCATATCTATCTCCGTTTCGGAGAAGAGGCATGGTCTTAATTTCCCGTCGGCAGTCAACCGCAGCCTGCTGCATTCCCCGCAGAAATGATTACTCAAAGGGCTTATAAAACCGATCATTCCGGGAGAGCCTTCAAATCTGTAATATCTTGCAGGGCCTGATTTCCGGTGTTTCGCGGCGTTAAGAGGTGCGATTTCTTCGGCTACGGACTTTATTTCATCGGATGAAATAAATTTTTCCGGACTCCATAACTCCGGAGAACCGAACGGCATGAATTCTATGAATCTTATCTGATACGGATACCGCAAGGTCAACCTTGCGAAATCCTTGATCTCGTCATCATTGACCCCTCGGATAGGGACTACATTAATCTTTATCGGAGAAAGACCCGCCTTTTCGGCAGCTTCGATACCCTTAAGGACGGCCTCAAGATCTCCGCCCCTTGTAATTTCCCTGAACCTGTCAGGACGCAGCGAATCGAGACTGATATTTATCCTCTCCAAGCCTGCCGCAACCAGTTCTTCGGCATAGCGGGCAAGCAGGATCCCGTTTGTAGTCAGGCTAAGGTCATTGATGCCGGCGATGCATTTCAGCGGATTTATAAGACGGGTAATGTTTTTCCTGATAAGGGGTTCCCCGCCCGTTATCCGGAGCTTCCGGACACCCATAAGAGCGGCGATCCCGGCAATCCTTATGATCTCTTCATAACGGAGGATTTCTTTGTGCTCTATCGGCCTCAATCCCTCCGGGGGCATGCAATAGATGCAACGGAGGTTGCACCTGTCAGTGATGGAGATGCGCATATAATCAATTGTGCGCTGAAAACCATCCCTGAGTGCGTTCATTTCTTTTTCTTTTTCACCGGCTTTTTGGCAGGCTGTTTTTCCAGTTCCTGCAATTTGCTCTTGGCCTTCTCGGCCTCCTGTGATTTAGGATACTTCTCGATTAGCTGCTCCAGGATGACCTTCCCGCTTTTCTTGTCGCCTATTTCAATAAAGGAAAGGGCCTGTTTATAAAGGGCGGTAGAGGTTTTCTGCCCCTTGGGGTATTTCTTCAGAAGTGACTCATAGGCAACGATTGCCCCCTCGAAATCCTTCTCGCTATAGTAGGTCTCTGAAATCCAGAAATAGGCATTTTCAGCAAGCTGGTCCTTTGGAAATTCTTTTATGAATGCCTCAAACTTCTCCCGGGCCTCTTTGTATTTTTTACCGTTGAATATTTTTAAGGCGGCATCGTATTTGGCTTTTGATGGACCGCCTGTCGTTGCCGCAGGCTTTGCAGGCTGCGCTTCAGCCGGAGCAGGTTCCTTTTTTACTTCTTCAGGTTTCTTTTCAGTCTGCTTCGGCTGCTCTTTGGAAGGCTCCTGCCGGCGGGAACGATCATCAGCGTTCATCCTGTTTTTTGTTTCCTTGAACTGGTTTTCAACGGCAGCCAACTGCGCCCTCAGGAGGTCCAACTCAAGGCTTGTATCTCTAAGTTTCTTTTCCGTGTAGTCCTTATTCTCTTCAAATTTTCCGCTGAGGATCTGGGATTCTTTTGTTACGCTTGATATCTGGGTCTGTATTTCCGCCTGACTCTGTCTTATCGCGTTAAAAGACTCTTCGCCGGCTATGCCGGCCGTTGACTTCTCCCTGAATTTGTCCAACTCGCTTTTCAGGTTAACGTTATCAGCCTGAAGTCTGCTCACGTCGGCCTTGAGAGTCTCGATATCCTGAATAGCGGTCATACATCCGGGCAGGAAACAGAAAACAGCCGATAGAAAACAGGGGATAATCATTTTGAACTTTGAACTTTGAATTTTGGACCGTTTGTTCACTATTTGCCCGCCTCCTTCAAAATAACAAAATGCACCCTTCTGTTCTTTGTGTAGCAGGCATCCGTTTTTTCGGAACACACGGGTTTTTCTTCTCCGAAACTGATCATCTCTATCCTTCCTGACGGAACGCCAAGGGCTATAAGAACATCCCTTGCGGCTTTAGCCCTTCTGTCTCCCAGCGCCAGATTATATTCGTTCGTTCCTCTTTCATCACAATGACCCTCAATCGAAATTTTTGACGCGCGGTTTGTCAGCATCCAGGTTGAAACCTTCTCAAGAACGGCCTTTGAAGCGGCGCTTATTTCATACTCGT
>JBAZWR010000088.1:0-11875 GCA_041660325.1 Thermodesulfovibrionales bacterium
AGGTTTTACCTTGTCGCCCTTAAGGATCTTTTCTTCCCAGACCTCATAGGTGCCGGAGCTTGTGTCTCTGGAAACCGTAGAGATAGGTCTGTTCGGACCGCCAAGTTCTTTCCAGTTGGTGATCTTCCCATTATAAATATTCCTGAGCTGTTCCGTGGTGATATCTTTGATCTTCATTGAGGGGTGTACAACCGGAACAATCCCGTCAAGGGCAACCTTATGGCCGGTGAGCGTAACCCCTTTCCCCTTTGCAGAAGCTACCTCTTTATCCTTTGCCTCACGGGAACTTGTTGCAATATTTGTCGTGCCGTCGATCAATGCCTTGATGCCGGTTCCCGAACCGCTTCCTGATACGAATACTTTTGCGGCGGGATTTTTTTTCATAAAGACCTCGGCGCCCTTCTGGGCGATAGGCAGAACCGTTGTCGAACCGTCAATCTTCAGGTCCTCGGCATAAGAAATACCTATGAGTGAGCAAACAAACAAGACTGAAAGCAACCCTATTAAAAATCTCTTCATAATTGATCCCTCCTTTTGTATTTTACAATACCGCTCGATTATTACAATTGTGTTACATTTCTGTTAATTTTCTGTTACATATCCCACCCCCCTTTCTAACTCATACAGCCGGTCAAAACAGACATCGGCAGGCTCATGATTTTATTTATTCCCGCTTCCTTTCAGAGTCTTCACCAAATATTTTCTCTATGAGTTTAAAAATAAAGAGGCTTGGTCGCCCTTTTACAAGAACGAAGACTGTTATCGATAAAATGCTCGCGGTCAAAAATATGAACACCACTTCTCTATAAAATAGCAGGATATTGTTACAGTAATATTAAGATAATGTTAAATTCAGAATCGGGATGCCGTGATATAATCTTCGATATTTTCATTCATGCTCTGGGTTTTTATAAAAGGGCACTTTTTATAACTTCTCGTTTTGCAATATTCCTGAAGCTGGAAGGAGCTTGGGAAATAAATTGTCTCTTTTGCCTTACATGTAAAGGTCAGCCATTTTATAAGATGTGGGCATTTCATATCTTTTTATCCTTTAATAATATTTTTTATGTCCGTGTCCGTTGCCATATTTTTGATATATTCAAGAATATTTATATTGGCGGGCTCATACGTGATCACCATGCTCCCGTTTATCGGATTGAGATGATAATTCTTAATCCCTGACGGTATGGGAAACCGGGAAGGATTTTTTAAATTATTATATAAATATGACCATGAAAGCTTCTTGAGCAACGGCACCTCCAGGCGTATATACCCTTTGGTGTGATACAAGACTTTATATGATATTTGGCAAGTCTCCATTTCTTCTATGCTCCTTTGTATAATATTGCTTCTATTAAAACATTTGATTTTTACAGGAGTATGAAAGTAATGTTAATTCCTGATGAATTCTCTATATAGAAAAAATTATGAAAGAGTTACCGGACATTTTGACTTAAAGAATGTTTGTATGGATATGATGACTCTTTTCGGATAATACATGAATTAACAGTCATTCCTACAGGAGGTAATGTGTGTTGAAAGTCATGTTTTTATGCACCGGAAATTCATGCCGTTCACAGAGAACTTTACGATTCGGACCATTTCGTAAACCGGATATATTAGATAAATTGGCAATGTCCCCTTATTGTTGTGCCTGACTTTGCTAAATTTTAGTTGTCTCTCCCACCATATATTGATAAACTTTAATCATCTAAATAAATCACGGAGGGTACCATGAGAAATATATATCTGATATTGATAATGATATTCTTGACATTGTTACTCGCAGGAGCTGTTCAAGCTAAGCCGAATATCGAGGGAACGTTAGTTGAATACAGTGCAAAAGGTGTGGTGATGAAGGGGTATCTTGCGTATGACAAGAATATCACGGGCAAGAGGCCGGGCGTGCTGGTGGTACATGAATGGTGGGGACTGAACGACTATGCAAGGAAGCGTGCCCGCATGCTGGCAGAACTGGGATATGCAGCCCTGGCGGTTGATATGTACGGAGACGGGAAGAAGGCAGAGCATCCTGATGAGGCCGGCAAATTTTCATCAGATCTCATGAAGAACTTTGAAACTGCAAAAGGTAGATTCATTGCCGCTATGGAATTTCTGAAAGCGCAACCTATTGTCGATCCTCGGAAGATCGCAGCAGTAGGGTATTGTTTTGGCGGAGGTATCGTCCTCAACATGGCAAGGCAGGGTATTGACCTTAAGGGAGTTGCAAGCTTTCATGGCAACCTATCCGCAGTAGAGCCTGCTAAACGGGGTTCCGTGAAGGCAAAGATACTTGTCCTTCATGGCGCTGACGACAAGTTCAGTACAGTGGAGCAGATCGAGGCTTTCAAGAATGAGATGAAAAATGCCGGAGCTGATTTCCGGTTTATTTCATATCCCGGGGCACTCCACAGCTTCACCAATCCGGAGGCAGATGAATATGGCAAGAAATTTAAAATTCCGGTTGCCTACAATGCAGAGGCAGACAAAAAGTCCTGGAAGGAACTGAAGGAATTCCTTAGACAGATATTTTAAAAGTAGATAAGCTTATTGCAGCGCAGCCGGCTTACCCGTCGAACCGGAAGTCATGGAAAACCGGCTTGCCTTGTTTCTTCGCCTTCGCTATAGCGGTCTCAAAATCCATTTCCCATTTTATCTCGGCCATGTCATGTCTCCCATATTAATTCATCAACACCTTTTTAAATTGCATCATGAAAAAAGTGCGGAATCATCGTCTCCTCAATACCTTTGACAGGAATATCGGGCAATCGTCATAGTTTTCGGTGCTGCAGCATATTTCCCTTTTCCGGGAATCGAGCAGCATTGAAGAGAAAGACGCCAGACACACATTGAAGCCGTTATACGGACATGATGTATTATTCATCGTGCTTACCGGCTGCTTCTGATTTATCACACCAGTATTCATAATTCACCTCCTTTAATATCAAGGATAACAGGTGCTTGTTACAGGAGTATGAAAAAAAGATTACATTTTCAATCAAGCCCAGTGTACTGCAATCAGAATGACGCCACTTATAAGCAGGATAGTAATAAGGATATCCTCCGTCTTTTTCAATACTTCTCTATTCATCCTTTCTGCCCTCCTTTGCCTTGCCGGGTGAATATGTAATAGCCAATGTCCTTATTCCGCCTATGACCAACAGTAAAACTGCAAGAGAGATTATTTCAGTGAACTGAAGATATCTCTGGTAAACACCAATCATCGCTTCACGCATTATGAATACAAGGGCAGCGTCGGCAATTAAGGTCAGCCTCAGCCGCTGTACTTCAAAATATTCTATGAGCCCTCTTAAAAGTTCTATGACGACAAACATTGAGAGTATGTTGGCTACAAGCTTGTTGAATCCAACCTCAATAGTGCTATTAAAGATCATTTTCAGATCGAGGAATGCTATAGAAATGCCGATCATCAGGGCAAGGATTATAAGGGGTATCATAAGATTGATGATAATCTCTATAACTTTTTTAAAATATCTCATGAGGGAGTATACAAAATTGATGTTACAGGTCTGTGAAGCCGCTGTTACACTTCAATATAATATGTACGAACGTTTATGTGCCCGACAGGAATAAATTATGCGAGCCTTGTTCTTATAGTATCCAGAAGTCTGTATCTCCACGAAAACATGCCGCTCTCAGGACATGTCGACAACTGGGAATCGCTGCCGATGATGTATCTGTTGCCTCTCCATACAACCGTATTGCTGAACAGCGGGACAAACCATGCGATGCCTATAATAAGGTCTTTGAGCGGCGCCAGAAAAAAAAGGAGAACATTCATATCTGCCCTGACCTTTCTTCCGATATAAATGTCCCCAATTACTTTCAGTGAGCTGACAAGCGCTGCAAAACCAATCGTCAGTTTTGACGGTTCCAGGATGACCGGGAACATGGAAAGGAATACCGGGTTGTTAAACAGTTCGGAAAGATATTTTACTCCGCCGATCTGCCATCTGAGTTTACCCCAGCGTATGTGTCTGTTCAGAAAGCGCCTGAATCCCCAGTATTCATTGACATTCCTTATAATATAATTTGACAGGATGACTTTTTTGCCCATCATATGCATCTTCTTCCCGATGATATAATCTTCTGCGAGCACATTCTTTACGGCATTGAAGCCTCCAATTGCCTCAAAGTCACTTTTTCTCATAAGCATAGATTTTCCGACAACACATGGCATCTTGAGAAACCTGTCAAGAAAGCAGACGCTTCCTATAATGAAGGAGTTTAGATGAAGGTTCTCGAAGACGGAACCGAGGGTATATCCTCCCACGCCTTTTATAAGGTTACTCACAAGCCCGGTTTCGGGATCTTTAAAGGGCTTCACTATCTCTCTCAGATAATTTTTCCCTACCATGACATTACTGTCACTGATAAGGATATATTCATATCCGGCAATCCTGTAAGCAGGGATAAGATTATTAACCTTGGGATTCAGGCCGGCATTACACCGTTCCACAAGCAAGGTTATATCCTTTTCCGGATACTTTCCCTTTATCTTTTCCGCTACCTTGAAAGCAGGGTCATTATAATCCTGCAGCGAGAATATTATTTCATATTCAGGATAATCCTGATTGCAAATACTTTCGAGATTGTCAAACAGGTTGCCATCAAGCCCTTTGAGCGGCTTTAAGACGGATATAGCCGGCATGGTTTTGTAAAAGTCTGTTTTATCCTCTTCCGGACCTGTACCCTTATATACAGCTTTATCTTTTATCGCTGCCCGGACCGACCATATCTGGAACCCATAGCCTGCAAGCCCCAGAATAGTTATAATTGATATAATCACAAAGACTTCCATAATTATCTCCTTTCAATTTCTGAATAGTGTTATTGCTACACCTTTGTTATGTCTTATGCACTGCTTTACCGAGGCAATGTTTTTCTCACAATTAAGCAGTGTCTTCCATGAATAAATATGACGTGCCCTGTGAAAATCGCTGTTTGCAATGTATGGATACTTCTTGAGACTTATCACATTGAAGACATCGTCCCTGTTGGCTATCTCCCATGCATCTATGTATCTGGCATACTTTTCCCTGTTGTTCCAGAGGAAGAGCGTATCCCTGTTGGTAATATCCGGGGTATGATGCGGATGACAGGCTATAATGAGGGCGTCCTGTTTCTTTGCTTCGAGAAATATCTTTTCATAGTCCCAGCAGGCCGGGATAAAATCTTTTATATCAATGAGGAGGATGTGGGCTGATTTATCCGACGAAAGGTAATTCTTGGTTATCTCAATCCCCGGAATTATAAGCATTCCATACTTGTCCCAGGCCCTTTGAGCCTCCTGCCTGACGTGGGACATGTATGCATCGAAATTATCTTCCTTGACCGAGAACCTGAATCGATGGGCAAGTTTTCCGAAGGAGTTGTCACCGTTTACCACGTGGTCGGTTATGGCTATCACATCAAAGCCGGCTTGTCCGAAGAGGTCAACGGTTCTTCTTAACTCTATCGAACCGTCAGAGTACTTCGTGTGAATATGAAAATCACACAGTAACATTAATATAATTATAAGTTTTTTAAATTACAGGGATATGAAAGGAATGTGAAGTTTTGGTTACAAACAATTCGGCGTGATGGCGCACTTCGGAGGCATATGTTACCGGAAACTGTAAAAGACAACTATAGGCAAAGCTCTCCGAATAAATTTCAGACTACCCGATAAATAAATCTTCCTGACAGTAGCCCGCCTGTAACGTCCCGGCTTGTCGGAACTGAAACCTCTTCACCCACGCCAAGCCGGATACTAAGGAACAAGCCGCCACACCGCCTCCGCCGGCTTCTCCGGAAGAATCGGCCCGGCAGACAGCACTAAGCAGATGTTCAAAGGTCTCCACATGGGAATGGTCGTTGATGTGGAGGGCAAGATTGTTAAGACGAACAGCCCGTATGTCGAAGGATCGAAGGTCACGCTGATGGACATCGACTTCGACCCGCTTTTCTCCGACGAGGAGGGTTTCAAGGCGTTGAGCGCGAAGCTGGAGAAGGCGATGGGAGATGATCGGAAGACGATGGAGGCTCTCAATGGGGTCAAGGGCCTCAAGATCGTGACGGATCCGGAAGTCTCGATCGAGTTCGCTCCGAAATAGAGTTCTCCCCAAAAGATCCTTGTCTTAACACGCGACGAGATTATGGACCTATCACAAATTGTGACAAGTTCGCGCATAAAACATGCCCCTAATATTTGTTTTTACCGAACAGGGTGTGGCTATGCTTTCGAGTGTGCTGAACAGCGCGCGAGCAATTCAGGTGAACATAGCCATTATGAGGACTTTTGTAAAGCTTCGTGAAATGTTGTCGGCAAACCAGGAACTTGCTATATATGAAGGCTATCAAGGATAGGGAAATTGAAAAGAAATTTGATGAGGGCGAGGATATTTCCAAGTATCTCGATTTGTCAAAAGCAAGAAGACCCGAGCAAGAACAGAAAAGAGTAAATGTGGATTTCCCTTTGTGGATGATCCATTTATTGGATAAAGAGGCAAGACGCGTGGGCGTGCCTCGACAATCCATCATCAAAGTCTGGGTAGCAGAGCGTCTTGAAAAGGCACCTTAAAGATCTTCATATCTCAAACTTTATCATGGTCCGGATGTCGGCCATAACACTGCTCCATTGTCGCCTTGACATAATCTAAGATCTCCGACGATAGAGAATCCCTGTTCTCATGGGTTATCTCAAAGAGCTCCACATCATCCCTCTGCTTGATCTCTTCAGTAATGCCCCCTCCCTTCAGGGCTATAGTGGCAATGACCGGTTTCTGTGAATCAAGCAGCTTCTTTATCAGCCTCCTGAAGCTGTCAGACAGGCACTCCATCTTTCCGATCTCATCGATTATGACAAGGCCGGTCTTGTCCTCCAGGAACGGGATAGATTTAAGAAACTCTTCAAACCCTCTGATATCGACCTTGTATTTCCCCACCTTGAACGGGCTCTTTAAGTCCACGGAAGAAAGGAGCCCCTTTCTTCCGTCAATGCTTGTGAGCTCAAAACCCTGCCTGATACCTTTCTCTCTTATCTCCCCCGTGAAGAACCCGGCAGGATGATTATCCTTTAATCCATCGGAAAGTCTTCTGATGAGCGTTGTCTTGCCTATGCCGGGGAGGCCTGTTATGAGGATATTCTTCTTAACTGAACCCACGTCATACCCATTGAAAATGATGACAATCAATAGTAACAGAAAAAGGAAACTTTGGGAAATGTGATGAGGTTAAAAAAGTGCTATATTTGAGTGAGATAGAAACGACGAAAAAATACTTTTAAAGGGGAGGCTTGCTATCGATATGTCCAAGCTCATTGAAGACAGGTCTTTTAGGGACGAGGTCCACGTCTTCAAAGACAGAAAGGAGGCTGGGATTCTCCTTGCCAAGACCCTTTCAGATTACCGGGGAGTGGACGGCATAGTCCTCGGAGTCCCTTCCGGAGGTGTCCCTGTCGCTGCTGAGGTAGCAGAGGCCCTTGGACTTCCCCTCGATCTTATCATCGTGAGAAAGATACAGATACCCTATAACCCGGAGGCCGGATTTGGTGCGGTGGGGCCTGACAGTGAGGTCTCGTTGAATGCCGACCTTGTCAGTCGACTCGGCCTCACTGAGAAGGAAGTAGAGAGGCAGATACAAAAGACGAAGGAGATAATCAAAAGTCGAAACGAGCTCTTCAGAGGAGGGCTCCCCTTCCCGCCTCTCAGAGACAGGGTCGTCATTATCGTGGATGACGGGCTGGCCTCTGGTTATACAATGCTCTCAGCAGTAGATTTCATAAAGAGCCACAGACCTGAGAAAGTCGTTGTAGCCGTCCCTACTGCGCCAAATAGGACCGTTGACCTGATCCTTCCTCATGTGGACGAGTTAGTCTGCCTCAATATAAGGAGCGGAACGTTTTTTGCCGTGGCCGATGCATACGAAAACTGGTACGACCTGGGAGACGAAGAGGTGATCTCGATCTTACAAAGACTCCGAGGAAGCCGCGGCAGTGGAGAAAGTGGATAATATCGAGATCATTCCTGAACCGGAATGGGAATATCTTTTGGGGAAACTCATCAGGTACAAGGGTGTTGCCCTGATCATAGGAGAAACCGATTCCGGTAAATCTACCATTGGCTTGGGGATTGTTCTTCTGCATTCAGCAGGATCGACAACTTTCAAGTCTCCTGTAAAATCGACAAAAAGGATCAACAGGGTGATTTTGGGAGACATAACAATATAGACAAGAGGAGTTGGCCCTTGACATGGCGCGGTGAGGAGGAAACGGGGCAGGTCTTTAATTTTAGTCAGTACATCTTAATTCCTGAACTGGTCCTTCAGCCTCCTGAATCTCGGTTCGTAAATGAGATCGTAGAGATCGACTTTATCCGGGAACAGTTCTGAAATCCTCTCCTTGAGTTTCTGCTTTTCTATTTCGATATCTATCATCGGATAGTCACTGCCAACGATCAGGGAAGCGATCCGGTCGGCCATGGCCCTTATCTCCCTGATTTTCCTGTCCTCAGCGCTCCGCGCAAGAATCGCCTCATCCGTCATCTGCTCATGTTTGAACGCGACTGTCTTTCCGCAGACACATGTGATGGACCTGTCGAATTCAAACAGGGTGACGTCATAATCCCTGCCGCAATATGAGCACCGGACAGCCATATGTCTAAAATAAGAATATGAACGGCTTGTTGCTGAACACAGAAATAAGGTCCCCTGTCCAAATCACAGATAATAATCCCAGACGTTCAGATCACCGCCTGATTTCTTCCTGATCTGATTTTCAATGTGTCAAATATCCATCAGGCGCAAGGCTGGTTGCCAGCATTACCATATTGATATCCCGATGCTCTATCCAGGTGCCGGCTTTTTTGTTTGTAGATTCAAGCCAGAACTTCTCGATCATTTCAGCCATAGGTGTATGGCGCATCAGGGATTCAATCCGCACATACACCGGATGTTTTTTATGGAAAAAAGCCGATTTCTGCCCGATCAACTTCTGAATCTTTTGAACGGCATGTAATCCGATGGACAGTCCAAATTCCCGGAACGCAAGACGGTATTCAGCAGGAAGCTTCAGGGGATTCCTGCCTGCAAAGTATTTAAGCCCCTGAAAGGATGAATCCAGTAAGTTCTCCAGCAGGTCTTCTTCCTTACTATTTCCGTTTATGATCAATTGCAGGAGTTTAAAGGCGTTAAGCAAAAGATCTCCTATGCCGAGGGGGTCATCTGTAACCCAGCTTGTTCCCTCACAGATATCTGCCATGTCGTCAATCTCTGCTTTGAGATCCGGAAACGTCAATTTGCCAAATTGTTTTGTGGCAGCTTTAAGCTGGTTATAGGTGATAAATCCGTCAAGGGGATCGAGATGCCCCATGGATTTAACGAGCGGATATGAGAGGTCTATGCTCATTTTCCAGAACATTTGTTTGCGACCACCTGATGAAGGAAGATAGGTGAACCTGGCATGGGCAGTTTTCGCAAGCTCCATCGCCCAGGTAAGGTACGCTGCATCTCCTGTAACATGGCTAACACAGTTAAGAGCATGTATCCATTTAGTCAGGTAATGATAGTATTGACCGTCCCGTTCCCATTCCAAATGTTCGTCAAAGGCCTCGCCCGGCTTCCGTTCGCTTAGTCCTTTGCCGATCCTCAATCCACCGCTTGTCGGATGCTTTATGCCCTCCTGTTTATCGAGCCCGCTTATCCAGCCGGTCCGTCTGTCGTCTTCACGGTGCCGGCCGAGTATCGTATGAACCTGATCCACGAGACGCAGCGCAAGCTCCTTGTATTCCGCATCACCCGTCTGACGATAGAGCTCAAGGAAGTTACAGACAGCAAAAGCATCGGTCCACAAATAGCGCCTCGGAACGTTCCCGGCTGGTGAAAGTCCGGTCAGCTCGGCAAACTCGCTCATGATTTCACTGATTAGAGATATAGATGTGCTTTTTTCCATAATATTACGATCTAACCCCTGCTTCTCTCAAGGCCCTCGATATGGTCTGGTTCATTCGGACATTCCCGTATGACTCATTAGAACCTTAATACTAAAAGTTTTGCACAATTAGCAAGAAAAAAGAAACGCCTATGAAAGAAGCACCCTGCTTTGGAGGGATATTTTCAGACGAACCCCCTATAATCTAAAAAGACATGAAGACGGCCTTCATCTACTACGACGACTTTGCGAAGTATTAATACGGGCCGGGGCATTCGCTCAAGCCCTTCAGGCTGAAGCTTACCCATGATCTGATAAAGTAACTTGAAAAGTGGTAGTTACGGCATCAAAGAAAAATGTCGCGCTGTTTTTCTGCTTTTCGTCATATGCTAAATACGTTTCTTTGCAGGTGCTATAAACATTTCTTTTTTTTAGTAGACCCAAAATTATTTTTCTCAGCTATTTCATCAAATACCTGCATTATTTCGTCTATTTAAAACGGTCTGCTCTTTATAAGGTAGGAATAATAAACAGCCGCCTTTGTAGGTTCCCGTTCGAAAGTATCAAAATCGACTTTGTATAGCCCGAACCTTGCATCAAGACCCTGCAGCCATTCATAGTTGTCAATCAATGACCAGTAGAAATAGCCTCTGACATCAATGCCGTTCTTTATGCACTTTTCAAGCACATCCACATGCCTCTTCATAAATTTTATCTTTTTTCTATCATTGCGGGTGGCGATGCCGTTTTCCGTGATTAAAAGTGGCACCTTCAGTTTCGAGGCGTATCGCAATACTTTTTCGAGACCGTGCGGGTGTATTTCCCACCCCATATCCGTAAGGCCGTAACCGTCAATATCTCTGTGCCTCAGTTCAACCCCCATTTTTTTAAAGGGGTTAAATCTCATATGAACCCTTGTGTAATAATTCACGCCAAAAAAATCAAGCTTGTCCTTAATGGGCACGGAAATCTCCAGAGGCTTTCTGAATGGAAATTTTAAATAGAGTCTCCCGGTCAGAAATGCGTCAAGCAGCGAGTGGTTGTAGAAATATTTCGCAATCCCTGAAAGCAGACGGTCCATAGGGTTCCATCTTCTCCATGGTGCGAGGGCTGCCATATTGTGGGCAACGCTTACCATGGCGTGCGGGTCTGCCGAATGGATCATATCATATACTTTGCCATGACAGATTAGTATGTTCTCCAGTGCTTTAACGGCAAGGGAAACATCTTTAACACCCGGAGGCATGCATCCTTCAAGATATCCTCCGAGTAAAAGGACATAAGGCTCATTGAAGGTTATCCAGTAGCGGACTCCTTTTATCTTTGTTATTATTTTTTCCGTATAAAATAAGAACTTTTCAATGGAAGTTTCCGTATGCCAGGGGTATTTTTTGATGAACCAAAGAGGGTGAGTAAAATGGTGGATAGTAACAAGCGGCTCTATATTATTCCTGACCAGAATGTCAATTATCTCCTGATAATGCGCTATTGCCTCTTCATCCCAAATGTTTTCTTTTGGCTGTATTCTGCTCCATTCAATAGAAAAGCGATAGGCATTGACCCCGAGTTCGTTAAGCAGACGTAAGTCCTCTTTGTAGAGCGTATAATGGTGAGTGACATCCGGATTGGAGTCGAGCATCCAATCCCAAGACGCCCAGTCAGCGTAAGGAGAGCCTTCAAGCTGGAAGGCGGAGGTTGCAACACCCCAAAGGAAATTATCTTTTTTAACCATTCGATTTATAGTAAACCCATCAGTTGCAAAAAACTATTGCAAACAGCAGTGCTGATGCGATGAAAAGGTCTTGTAGTTCTCCTCGGCGAATCCGCCTGAGTGCGGACGACACATTAATGTACTTTCATAATGAGAACCGGCCTTTTTCTGAAAGTCACCACAGGTTAGCTCTGCATTTATGTGATTGAAATATAATCCTTTGTCGCATTATAAGA
>JBAZWR010000089.1:0-11849 GCA_041660325.1 Thermodesulfovibrionales bacterium
TGCTCAGGGAAGAAGAAAATATCAGACTAAAAACGGAAATGGGTAAAATGCTGCAGGAACAGCAGGCCTGCCGTGAGATATTCCTCGAGAACAAAAGACTGAGAGAAATACTTGCTCTGAAAGAACAAGAACATAAATATGTCGCCACCGCGCGGGTAATCGGAAGAAGCACCGACCAATGGTCAAATACCCTGATCCTTGATAAAGGCTCATCAGCCGGCATTGCCAAAGATATGATCGCCGTAACCGAGAAAGGTCTGGCAGGAAAGATTGCCGGCGTCTCGGATTCTTATTCATATCTCCTTCTTGTCGGCGATATAAATTTTTCCGTAGCAGTCAGGCTGCAGGAAAACCGGGCCGAAGGAGTAGTGTCCGGCACAGGCTTCAGGAAATGCCAGTTAAAATATATCCCCTACGAAGAAGAAGTCAAAAAAGACGATATTATCATAACATCAGGACTTGATATGCTTTTCCCACGTGGAATTCCCGTAGGGTATGTTTCCAGGGTCAATAAAAAAGACATCGGTTTCTTTCAGGACATTGAAGCGCTTCCATATGTAGATACCTCAAAAATCGAGATTGTCGCCATAATCCGCAAAGAATGATTTACTTTTTGTGGGCAGCGGTTTTTTTTCTGGCGCTTATCATCCAGGGGAGTCTTTCTTTGTTTGATATAACTCCCAATCTCACCGTTCTCCTGGCTTTTTATGCCGGAGTTAAGTACGGTGATATCAAAGGGATGGCCATTGGCGCCATAATCGGCATTTTTGAGGACAGTCTTTCCGGCGTATTCCTCGGTCCGAACCTTCTGAGCAAAGGGCTTATCGGCTATCTGTCTTCCTTTCTATACATGAGGGTTTTTATGTGGAATCCGTTTCTGGGGATGATAAGCATTTCATTATTTACCTTTGCAGACAGTTTATTGGTCTTTTTTCTGCGGAGTATTTTTGACCGGACGCCTGCAGGCGCCGGAACGGCTTTATTGATAATTGCAGCTCAATCTCTGTTTAATGCACCCTTTGGGGTTTTTCTGAAGCCGAAGAAAAAGCAGGGATGGGAATGAATATAAAGAACGAAACCGAAAAAATCGTCATCATAAGTTATATTATTGCCGTCGTCTTTATCTTCCTTGCCCTGAGACTCTGGCAATTGCAGATACTGCAGGGGAATGAATACAGACGGTTATCAGAGGCTAATATGCTCAGGATCGTCACAATCCCTGCTCCAAGGGGCATCATCTTCGACAGAAACGGCATTCCCCTTGTGAAGAACTTCCCTTATTTTTTTGCATCCATAATCCCCGATGAATTTGATAAGAGCAAGATACATATCCTTTCAAAGGTGCTTAATGTCCCTGAAGAAGAGATACTCGACAAACTGAATAAACCGGAGCTGAGTCCCTTCATACCCGTAAGACTCAAACAGGGACTTACACACAATGAAATAGCCTTTCTGGAGGCAAGGCGCTCCGATCTGCCGGGGCTCATTATCGAAGTAGAGATAAGCCGGGAATACATTCATGGCGATGTCGGCTCACATGTCATCGGTTATCTCGGCAAGCTTACCCCTTCACAGGTAAAAGACCCTGATTATAAAGACGTACCTCCGGATACGTTTATCGGCCAGTGGGGTGTAGAGAAATTTTTTGATAATTCTCTTAGAGGAACGCCCGGAAAACGGATTATCGAAGTGAATGCCCTCGGCAGAGAACTAAGGCTCCTGCAGGAAAACCCGCCGGTAAAAGGGCGGGACATCAAGCTGAGCATAGATATAAATTTTCAGAGAGAAGCGGAGAGGGCCTTCGGAGATAAGACGGGTTCATTAGTAGCAATAAAGCCTGACACCGGAGAAATATTAGGGATGATCAGCAAACCCTCTTTTGATCCAAACCTTTTTACAAAAGGTATCAGTTCCGAAAAATGGCTTTCTATTGTGAAAGATAAAAGGAATCCGCTCCTGAACAGGGCCATTCAGAGCCAGTACCCGCCCGGTTCAACCTTTAAGATCATCACCGCAGTTGCAGGACTTGAAGAAGGCGTCATTGCGCCGGACGCCAAAGTCGAATGCAGGGGCGAGATCAATTACGGCTCCCGGCGTTTCGGCTGCTGGAAAAAAACCGGCCACGGACCGGTTTCGTTGCACAGGGCTATCGTAGAATCCTGCGACGTCTATTTTTATGAAGTAGGGAAACACCTCGGCATAGATAAAATCTACGCATATGCTACAGGCTTTGGTCTGGGTGAAAGAACGGGTCTCGAACTCGGAAGAGAGCGGCAGGGACTCATTCCCAATACGAAATGGAAAATGGAAAATAAAAAACAGCCGTGGTTTCTTGGAGAGACCTTTAACGCTGCAATAGGACAGGGATATGTAGCCGTAACTCCGCTGCAATTAGCGCTCATGACAAGCACCTTCGCCAACGGCGGCACACTGTACAAACCGCTGCTGATTAAAGACGCCCAACCGGTCATTGCCGGGAAAGCAAAGATGAAACCCGAAACCTTTGCATTAGTAAAAAGCGGTCTTTGGGGCGTCGTGAACGAACCTTCAGGAACGGGATGGCTTGCAAAATCTTATCTTACGACCGTCGCCGGGAAAACGGGAACGGCGCAGGTTATTGCCACAAAAAGCGGTTACCGCCCTTTGGCGGAGAAGTATCAGGATCATGCGTGGTTTGTCGCATTTGCGCCTGTCGAAAAGCCTGAAATAGCGATGGCAGTGCTGGTAGAACATGGCGGACATGGCGGCGGCGCCGCAGCGCCGATCGCAAAAACGGCTATCGAGAGTTATATAAAATTGATCCAGGCGCCGCCAAAAATAAACACCGACAAGCCCGACCAAAGCACAACTGAGGCGCCTCCCGTCTCTAATGATTAGCCTGAAAAATACAATTGCTCCCAAAATACCCTCTTAGCCTGTATTATTCATAAAATTGGCAACAGCAACTGAGGATAGAGTATTTGAGCGGTTTTTTTTGCCGATAGTCAAATACGATATGTGAAAATAAAGAGGCAAAATCCTCGGAGGGAGGAACGACCGAGAATGAGCGCAAATACTCCATCCTCAGTTCAATCAGAAATATTTGTGAATAATCCGGGTTAGGAATAGAGGGGTTAGGACTACGACTCGCAGAGGGAGTTTTCGGGAAATGCTCCTTTAAAGTTGGCCATTAAATACGACTATCCGGTATAATTAACTATGGGAATACTGCAATGCATTGGAAACACACCGATCGCAAGCATAGATTTGAATCCGAATCCGGGGGTAAAGCTTTTTGCAAAACTCGAGGGCAATAACCCCGGGGGCTCGGTAAAAGACCGGATTGCCCTGTACATGGTTGAAGCTGCTGAAAAAGAAGGCCGCCTGACAAAAGACAAGATCATCCTTGAAGCTACTTCCGGGAATACCGGGATAGGGCTTGCCATGGTTGCGACCGCGAAGAGATACAGATTAAAACTCACGATGCCTGCCTGCGTCAGCATTGAAAGGAGAAGGATCCTTGAGGCGTTCGGCGCGGAACTGATTCTGACGCCGTCTAATGAAGGAACGGATGGCGCAATAAGACTGGCCCATAAAATTCTGTCCGAAGACGCGGACAAGTATTTCATGCCAAACCAGTTCGATAATGAAGCGAACATCATGGCCCATTATGAGACCACGGGCAAAGAGATTATAGATCAGACACAGGGGCGTATCACCCATTTTGTTGCAGGCATGGGCACAACCGGAACGCTCATGGGCGTAAGCAGAAGGCTGAAGGAATTCAATAAAGACATAAGAATAGTTGGCGTTGAACCGGTTTTAAATCACAGGATACAGGGCCTGAAAAATATGATGGAATCCATAAAACCGAAAATATTTGATCCGGGCAGGATCGACGAACATTATTATGTGAACGATGAAGAGGCATTCGATACTACAAGGATGCTGGCAATAAAAGAAGGCCTTTTTGTGGGAATGTCCAGCGGCGCCGCAATGTATGTAGCCCTCAGAAAATCCAGCGAATTAAAAGACGGCCTTATTGTTGTCCTGCTGCCCGACAGGGGAGACCGGTATCTCTCAACCTCGCTCTTCACCTCCGTCTGCGCCAAATGTCCGCCTTAGACCCTTTCATTTTATGTTCAGCATAGACCGCCGTCTCATACATAACTTTGACTGGATAATGCTTGGCGTTACCGTATTGATATCTTTAATCGGCATTCTGACCATTTACAGCGCCACCCGGCCCATCGGGATTGAAGATCACCCGGCTTTTTATCTGAAACAGGTCACCTGGTTGATACTCGGTATTTCAGTTCTTTTTTTTATTGTAAGCTTTGATTACATCTGGCTGAGCAGATATTCTCTCGTCATGTATATTATCGGCTTTGTCCTGCTGATAGCCGTCTTTATTGCCGGCAGGATAGGAATGGGGGCACAGAGATGGCTCAGCATCGGCCCTATATCGTTTCAACCGTCCGAATTCTTTAAACTTTTCTATATAGTTATGCTCGCCCGGTATCTTAGCCTGATAAAAGGGTCTCTGGACACCGTTTCATTTATGCGCGTTTTTTTCTTCATCACTTTCTTTCCCTTCGTTCTTCTTGTGAAACAGCCCGATCTCGGTACCGCCGTAATGATCCTGATCATTTTTATTTGCCTGATAATCGCCAAAGGTCTCCGGAAAAAAATAGCCATATTATTCATTACAATCGGCCTGATATCGCTTCCCTTCTTTGGGAACATATTCTGGGGCGGACTCAAGGACTACCAGAAGAGCAGGCTTATTGCATTCATGGAACCCGGGTCCGACCATACGGGGATCGGCTATCATTTGAACCAATCAAGGATAACGGTCGGATCAGGCAAGTTTTTGGGAAAGGGTTATTTACAGGGCACTCAGGGCCCCTTCAGGTTTTTGCCGGAAAAACATACGGACTTTATTTTCGCCGTTTTCGCCGAGGAGTGGGGATTCTTCGGAAGCTCCATCCTGCTTTTCCTTTATCTTGTCCTGATACTAAGGGGTCTCGACACGGCGCGCAAGGCAAAAGATGATTTTGGGCGGCTGCTTGCCCTCGGCGTTACCTTCATGTTCTTCATCTATTTTGTTGTAAATGTCGGCATGACGTTAGGGGTTATGCCCGTTGTCGGCATCCCCCTGCCCTTCATGAGCTACGGCGGCACGGCGCTTTTGTCCAACCTGATCGCGATAGGGATTCTCATCAATATCCGGACCCGCAGATTTGAACTCTTCCATTAGGTTTTTATTTTCTGTTATAATTTATATTCAGCTTAGATTATTACAGGTTCATTTGCGTTCGTTGTTTTCCGGTTTTTGATTACCTTTAGCTGATTACTATTTACATGGCGGCGTAGCTCAGACGGTTAGAGCATGCGGCTCATATCCGCAGTGTCCGGGGTTCGATTCCCTGCGCCGCCACCAATTCTTGTTGTATGTGTCCTTTTGACGTTCCTGAAAATATTCTTTCGGAGAGGAGGGCTACGCCGACACTATTTTATGGTCCTCGGCTTGATCTCCCGGATGAAGAAGGTGATTGCCTCGATGACAGGTCCGGACTTTGGTTCCCGTACCAGTGAAAGAGGTATATGAGCGCTCCACCGTGCTATACCGGTTAACCCGAAAAGTACTTGTTCAGGTTCTAAATGAATGCTGCCGATTTCAAAATATTGCGGCAGGAAGACACCTGAAGCAAGCATGGTCATCATCATCGCAAGTCCTGAAAATGCGCCGGATACTCCGGAGTAAAGCTGTCTTCTCTCATTTGGAGCTATTGAAAGAACAAAGTTCGTCGCGACCAATCCGGCTCCTGCCCACATAATCCCTGATGTGATCGCCTCCAGGTACAGAATTTGATAGCTGTGAGGAGTCACAAAGAGCCATACCATGGGATTGAACCCTCCGAGCATTATGATAAGACGCATAGCAGTCCTATTGCCGTAGGCATCGATAAGCCTTCCCCACAGACGCAAGACCAGTACGGCTGCTGCAATGTTTATGCTGCCGTAAATCTGGACCTCAAAAAGCGACATGCGGAGTTTCTGCAACATAAAGGGTTGCCAGAAAGGAGCGCCTATCCCAACTGCAAGCATCCACCAGCAGTTGAAGAGGAGATATCTTCTAAAGTTGCCATCCCTTATCGGAAGGAAGAACATCCGTGCTGCGCCTTCTTCCTCGATCTTCTTTTCCTTTTCCGGAAGTCGTGAAAGGACAACGAGCCCGGAGAAAGCAGCGACAACAGCTACAAAAAATATAATCGCAAAACCGAGAGGTAAATTTTCTGCCTTAAAAAAGGCAGATGCCTGTGCATGTATGTTCTGCCGGCCGGCCGAACTGAAGTGATCAATGAAGAGGCTAAATCCGAAACCCACTACGACAGCGGTAAGCATCACATACTGCGAGAGTGTCGAAAAAAAGCGTCCCCTGAGTCTTTGCGGTACAATTCCCGTTATCCATCCAATCCATGCATTGCTTGCGATCGACAAAATGGAAACGCTGATAAATGAGAGAATGAGTAAAGCGTAAATCGCTTTCTCGGTGGAAAAAACAAATGGAAGTATTCCGAAGCACAGTATGATAAAGCAACCGATGAACTGGAGGGTAAGCACGACACCTTTTCTTTTTGTGCGCCTCTTCGTCACAAACGCACCGAGGGGCTGAAAGATCTGGGAAACCTGTCCTATTGCGGAGAGGATGGCGAAGTGAAGGGGTGTGGCATTCAGCATAATTGCGAACTTCGTCAGAAATGCCGACCCCGATCCGGAGAGTGTACTAAAAATCTGCCCGAAAATTCCCGACATCACAGATATCCGAAAGATCTTTCTAATACCCCTGTCTTTTCTTTGCCTTGTCATTAAGTATGCCTTTTCCGAGCTGAAACCCCGATCATACTTCTTATTATAGAATTATTTATTGTCAGTAAAAGTCATTAAAACTATAACTTTTGTTCGCGCCGATTTCTTCCTATTACAAACAGAATGAACATTTGATATAATTATAAATATTACGTCCTGCAAATAACTAACTGAAGAGGTAAGCTGTAATGGTTGAGGGAATAGAATTTATAATCAATAAATGTCCGGTAGGCTTAATTATTTTCAACCATAAAATGGATATCATTGAGCGTAACAGAAAAGCCTCGATGTTTCTCAATCGGTTCAAGTTACCTGAGGAGATAACAACCGTTAGTAATAGAATGTTTGACGCCGTTGAAAGAGGAAAATTCAGTGAACTATTTCCGGGAGAAATTTATGTTATAAAAAAGCTCGACGGTTCAGCGAGTAACTGGATATTCAGATTATACATACAAGAAAAAACAAACCCGCTTGTCTATCTTCTTATTTTTGAGGAAACCATTTCTAATAAGCTGGATATGAGCGGGATAAGGCAGCGATTTAGATTAACAAGGCGGGAGACCGACATACTAAGGCGAGTAATTGATGGTTCTAAAAATACTGAAATTGCAGAAGAGCTTGAAATATCCGAGCAAACAGTAAAAGACCATCTCAGCAATGTTTATTTAAAGACCGGCACCGAGAACAGAATGGCGCTCATGCGCAATCTCGTATATTCCCCCGATAATTAATTCTGTTTGCCATTATAAAGTGGTCTACCCCGTATCATACCCTTTTCTTCCTTGTTATTTAGAGTCAACAAAATATATCAATAAATATCTTACGCTATCAAAAAGGCCCCCTACGCAGGTAGGATTGACTTCTCAGTGTAATAGAACAATACTTGAGTTAATAAGATTATGTATCAAAATAGCGAAACGGGGATGGATAAGGTTTTTCAGTTAGTTAAACTGATCTCTTCGAAAAAGCTATAAGGGATTTAATATATTATGGAAAATAGAAGACGTTATCAAAGATTTTCCGTGGATTTTATGGATATCTGCGGGAAAATACTTTTTTCAAGCAATATTAAAGTACTTAATATTAGTGTCGGCGGCATTTCTTTCGGCACTGATAAACGTCTCACTAAAGGAGGAGTTTATGTGCTGAGATTAGAAAGAAAAAGCGCCATATTATATTTAGAAGGAACTATCTTATGGTCCAAACTCGACAAAAACATCCCTGAAGACGGGAATTTAGTCTACCCCTATATTGCGGGAATGAAATTTAAGCATCCTTCAGATACCAAGAGAAGAGAGATTGAGAAATTCATCAAAGACAATTTTATTGATTATCAAAGGGTAGAGAGTTTTGCCCCGGTTATGAACGGTATCAGGATACATGTTAGATTTCATATCAATAACCCGGATAGGGCCACCATTGATTGTGCCGAGCATTATAAAGTGAAGAGAATCAGTCATAGTGGTATGCTTATAGAAAGCGTAAATGTATTTCAGATTGAAGATAGATTGCCTATGCAAATGAAACTTTCAGAGGACAAAGCCATAGCATTTTGGGGAAGAATTGCAACATATCGGGCAATTCAGGATACGGATCCATCGCGATATGAAATTGGGATAGAATTCTCCGATATGTCAACAACAGACAGTACAATACTCAAGGAATTTATCGCTTTGCTTGAGAATAAAAAATACAGTCTTAATTTGTAAAATTAAAGCCCATCTTTTGACCCTCCTTTAAGATAACTTCTGCGTTAAATATTTATCATTTGATATATTTATGACCTTTTGGCATACATCGGCAAACATTTTAATATTTCGATATATTATGTAAATAAGATATGCTAATTGCAATATATTGCAATTTATTTCGTGACTTTTAATTTAGCATATGTTAAATTATGACATAGGCAAACAAGTTTCAATTAAAGACTGTTTAAACTTCTATTTGTATTCTCTCCGGCTTATTTTAAGTTTACCCATAAGGGGGCGGGAATGAAATATTCGCTTTGCATTACCCTCAGGTGTAATCTAAACTGTCAATATTGTTATCTCGTCAGGAAAAATTCAACGATGCCCCTTCAGACGGCAAGGGAAATTATAGATTTCATTTTCAAAAAAAATCCCTCGGGAGAAAAGCTCTGCATCAGTCTTTCCGGCGGAGAACCTCTTCTCGAAGTTGATCTCGTCAAAAAGATCGCCGGTATAATAGAAAATCACCCCTCTTATGACAAGGAAAATGTGGAGATCTCGGTCGTAACAAACGGCACGGTCTTTTCGCCTGAAACAGAGGAATACCTTCTTGACCACAAAATGCGGCTTTGTATCAGTTGTGACGGCCCGTCTCAAGTGCATAATATCTTCCGCTCTTTTCCTAACGGCGAGGAGAGTTCATCCGTCGTTGAAAAGACATTGACCCGTGCAAAGGGATCCTTCCCCGACATGTCGGTCCATGCCGTTTATCATCCCAGGACATTGCAATATCTGCCTTTGGTTGTCGAGTATTTTTCATCTCTCGGGATACGGCAGATCCATTTAAGCCCTGACCTGTCAGCGCCATGGACCAGGAAAGAAACCGATCTGCTTTCTCATATCTATCCCCGGATAGCCGACCGGTATATTCATTATGCCATTCAGCAAAAACCTCATTACATCAACATCATTGACGGTAAAATTGCCGCAATTATTCAGGGAGGATATAAATCCGGCCAAAAGTGCAGGTTGGGAGAAACAGGATTCGCATTCACCCCTTCAGGTAATATCTATCCCTGCGAAAAGTTGATAGGCAATGATTCCGGGGAAGGCCATTGCATCGGCAATATTTATAACGGGATACGGATTGAACACGTATCCGATAAAAAAATGCCGCAATTCAAAACGGATAGCGACTGCATATTCTGCGATCTGAAAAACTATTGCATGAACCGGTGCGTCTGCTCAAATTACTTTTCATCCGGTTACTACAACCGGGTCGGCCCCTTCTTGTGCGCTTCCGAAAAGATCGCCATACAAACCGCCCTTAATGTTTGCCGGACTCTCGGAGAGAGAACACAAACAATCCCTTTTTGAGATATTACGGAATATGTTTCGAACAAACGCAAAATTAATCCGAAAAATTCAATTAAACTGTCGGAGAAACTGCGGATGTCCAAAATAAATTTATTTTTCGATACCATAGTGTACTTATATAGATGTATTACCAAAATATTTTCATGCAATTACCATGAACTATCTTTTTAAGGTAAAATCATCGAGTTAAATAAATTTATTTTGGACATCCGTAGTTTTTTTGGTTAGTGGTATTGTATCGGCACTCGTTCTCCTAAGCCCTCCTTATGTACTACAATTTTGTAGCATACTACAAAATTGTAACCCATGCACAAACAAAAAACCTTAAATATCAATAAGTTATATTTGGCACGGTTTTAGCTTTATAAAGAACAGGTGTCAAGAATGGAATCTCTAACGGACAAAGTCAAGGAAATCGAAAAGGAAGAGATAATCAATGCGTTGAAGGAATGCAGATGGATCATGTCAAGGGCGGCGAGAAAACTTGGCATCACCGAAAGAATGATCGGATATAAGATGAAAAAGTACAAGATCAGGAAAGAGGAGGTGAAGTATATCGAAGATGGTCCGATGAACAATTAATAGTAATAGCGCCGGTCACAAAAAATATATTAAATGCATCTGTTGATTAATTAAGAGGAGGGAATGGTGAAGAAAAGGATTGTAACAATCGGCTTGCTGTTATTAGTGTTATTAACATTTAGTTCGGGAGTATGGGCAGAAGAGGAGAAGAAGGCAAGCGGTGTCAATGTTGAAGAAATAAAGAAAGCGCTCGGCCTGAGCATCTATCTGCAGGGGGGATACACTTACAACTTTGAGAACCCCGATTCACAGGAAAACGGCCTTAGGGTCTTTGATCACAAGGCAAACAACTTTACTCTCGATCTCGCACAGGTGGTCTTTACAAAAGATGCGCCTGTGGGAGGAGTAGGCTACAAGCTTAAGCTCTCCGCGGGCGAGACAGCGAAGCTGATACACGCATCCGGCCTTGGTAAGTCCGATGATTCTTTTGATCTCACCGAGGCGTATATCAACTATGTAGCTCCGGTGGGCAAGGGGCTCAAATTCCAGTTCGGGAAGTTCGTCACCATGCACGGCGCGGAAGTAATCGAGGCGAAGGACGACATGAACTACTCGCGGGGATTGCTCTTTAATTACGCGATACCATTCACCCATACGGGACTGATGGTCGGTTATCCCTTCAGCGACAAGGTGAGCGCGAATTTCTCTATAGTCAACGGATGGGACAACTTCAACGACGAGGGCAGCAGCAAGACCCTTGGACTTACCGTTAACGTGACTCCTGCGGAGCAGTTTTCACTTGCGATCAATCTCATGAACGGCCGTGAGCAGGACATTCAAACCAATAAAGAGTCGAACCGCTTTCTCTCGGATACCGTTATCACGGTAAAGCCGGTGAAGAATCTGACTTTCGTGCTAAATACGGACTACGCAATTCAGTCCAACTCAGCTCCTGACGGAGGGGATGCGAAATGGTACGGCGTCGCAGGATATGCCAAATACGATTTCAGCGATCTCTTCAGCACGACAGTGAGGGCCGAATATTTCAAAGACCCGCAGGGAGCGCGGACCCTTACGCCGCAAACGGCAAAAGAGGTCACTTTAACGCCGGAATTCCGGGTAGCAAAGGACCTGATCGTAAGGCCGGAATACAGGCATGACTGGTCCAGCGAGAAAGTATTCGATTCTCGCCACGGCACGGCAGACAATCCGGACAAGAAGAAGCACCAGGATACCATCGCACTTGCGGTGATGTACACATGGTAACCATAAACACATGTCGGCAAAGGAGGTTTGTATGAAACGCTTAATAAGCGCATTAATAATAACAATTTGGATATTGAGTTTTACGGGTTTACTGTTTGCAGAAGAGGCCGTGACTAACCCTCCGACCCCTCCCGCAGCTGG
>JBAZWR010000090.1:0-11689 GCA_041660325.1 Thermodesulfovibrionales bacterium
CCAGTCCAGCATGGCCGTCGATAAAGTGGTGCTCTGGGCTATAAGGGCGATATTGCCTTTTGGCGGTATCTTTGGAAACAGACTGGCGTTCAGGTTTTTCCCCGGTTTAATGAAACCGAGTGAATCGGGTCCCAATACCCTGAACCCGTACTTCGTGGATATCCGGCTTATCTTCGCCTGTAAAGCAGGCGCATTTTCTACGCGTGTTTTAAAATCAAAACACATCAGGACTATGCCCTTTACTCCCTTTACGCCGCACTCTTCAAGCACTCCGGGAAGCACTGTGGGCAGGTTTTTGGGGCACAGCGATATTATTGCCAAATCGATGTCCCGGCGAATGTCGGTGATCTTGGCATACGCTTCAACGCCCTGTACAGACTCAAAATCAGGGTTCACGGGATAGACTGCTCCTTTAAACCCCTTGCCGAGGAGGTTTTTAAAGACGAAATACCCTATCGAAGAATTGTCTTCGCTGGCGCCGATTACCGCTATCCTCCTCGGATTAAAAAAGAAATCGAGATTCTTGACCGACACAGCCGGGCTCCTTTAAATGATTATTTGCAAAGATTCACAGGGGTTCAAGGTGCCGAACCCCTGTGCTATAGATATCTTTTACTGTTTCCCCTTGAGGATTTCATTGACTACTGAAGGGTCGGCAAGGGTTGAAGTATCTCCGAGGTCCTCCGTTTCGCCCCGGGCTATCTTTCTGAGAATCCTTCTCATGATCTTTCCGCTTCTGGTCTTCGGCAGTCCCGGAGCGAACTGTATTTTGTCCGGGGATGCAATAGGGCCGATAACCTGTCTGACATGGCCGACCAATATTTTTTTCAGTTCCGGCGTCGGTTCAATGCCTTCCTTAAGGGTCACATATACATATATGCCTTCCCCCTTGATATCATGCGGATATCCTACTGTGGCAGCCTCTGCCACGGCTTCATGGCTTACCAGTGCCGATTCTATTTCGGCGGTGCCGATCCTGTGGCCGGACACATTGATGACGTCATCAATCCTGCCCATCAGCCAATAATCGCCGTCCGCGTCCTGCCGGGCGCCGTCGCCGGTGAAGTATTTGCCGGGGAACCTTGTAAAGTAAACTTCTTTTATCTTCTTGTTTTCGGGATCACCATATGTCCCGCGCAGCATCCCCGGCCAGGGTTTTTCGATAATGAGATAGCCGCCCTCATTTGGACCGGCAGGCGACCCGTCCTCTTTGAGTATCTTCGGAACTACGCCGGGGAAAGGCCTGCTCGCAGATCCGGGTTTTGTGGTCATAGCGCCCGGCAGCGGGGTTATGAGGATGCCGCCTGTTTCAGTCTGCCACCAGGTGTCGACGATAGGGAGTTTGGTTTTTCCTACATGGGTGTGGTACCACATCCATGCTTCGGGGTTAATCGGCTCGCCTACCGTGCCGAGGACCCTTAGTGAAGAGAGGTTCTGCTTATTGACCCAGTCAGGGCCCTCTCTCATCAGAGCTCTGATGGCTGTCGGCGCGGTATAAAAAATATTGACCCCGAATTTATCCACTATCTTCCAGAACCTGCCGGGGTCGGGGTAGGTCGGTATTCCCTCAAACATGAGGCTGGTAGCTCCGTTGCTTAGCGGTCCATAAAGGATGTAGCTATGGCCTGTGACCCATCCGATATCGGCAGTGCAGAAATGAATATCTTCATCGCGATAGTCAAATATCCACCTGAAGGTAAGATTTGTAAATAACAAGTAGCCTGCGGTTGTATGTAGAACTCCCTTTGGTTTGCCTGTTGATCCGGATGTGTACAGGATGAAGAGCGGGTCTTCCGCGTCCATCCGTTCCGGTTCGCAGTAATCTTTGATATCCGGATCATCCATTACATCATGCCACCAGAAATCCCTCTCCGGTTCCATGTCTACCGGGCCTATTCTTTTTACTACAATCACTTTTTCCACGGTTGGGCATTCCTGCAACGCCTGATCAGCATTTGTTTTTAGCGGTACCGACCTGCCGCCTCTTGCGCCTTTATCGGCAGTGATCAGCAGGTTGGACTTGCAGTCCTGTATGCGGTCTTTCAGCGCCATTGCGCTGAAACCTCCGAATACAACACTGTGGATGGCGCCGATTCTGGCGCAGGCAAGCATCGAGATCGGCAGTTCAGGGATCATAGGCAAATAGATAGTAACCCTGTCACCTTTCTTGATGCCGTATTTTTTCAGAACATTTGCGAATCTGTTCACCTCACGGTATAGCTGCTGATAGGTGTATGTTTTGTAAGTGCCGTCGTCCGCTTCCCAGATGATAGCTGCTTTGTTTCTGACCGGTGTATTCACAAATCTGTCAAGGCAGTTATAGCACGCATTCAGCTTTCCGCCTATGAACCATTTGATATACGGCTTGTTGAAATCCCAGTCAGAGACCTTGTCCCATTTCTTAAACCACGTCAGGTTTTTCTCGGCCATTTCCGCCCAGAACCCATCAGGGTCTTCCACCGAACGCTTGTACAGCTTTTCATATTCATCAAAACTCTTGATATGAGCTTTTTCGCTGAAATCTTTTGAAGGGGGAAAGGTCCTTTTTTCCGCCATCAATACATCAATGCTTTCGTTAGACATCCTTACTCCGACCTCCTTTTAATGATATTCCGATTTTATCAATATGTAAAAGGTTTTGTTATTCAGCGCCTATTCCGATATAGGACCTGAGTTTCTCATCTTCATATTTTGCTTCGGCTTCCTTTTCGCGGCCAAAGAGAGAGAATAGTATACCGACCAGGAAAGCGGCTGCCATCGAAAAGATACCGGGGTTCTTTAACGGGAAGATTGCCTTCGGCATTTTGGCCTTTGCTTCCTTAATCCGGACCTCAGCCTGCTGTTTTTCGGCGGCAATCGAGGTATCTATTGCCGGCAGGTTTTTGCTTGTCGCCTTTTCCGTTTCCAGCGCGGTGATCTTTGCTTTGGAAGCTTCTTCAAGAGTTTTTACCTCTTTCTCGACCACGGCCTTTTCGCTCTTATGGACTATGTCAACCCAGACCGTCGGACTGAGAACAATAAGAATTGTAGCCATAAAAAGACCGGTATATATGCTATAGACAGCGCCGTTAGTCGTAAATTTCTTCCAGGTTATCGACATCAGCAGGGCAGGGAAGTTAGCGCTTGCCGCAATGGCAAAGGTCAGACCCACGAGAAAAGCGACATTCTGCCCCTTAAAGAGGATGCCGAGGAGCATGGCCGTAATTCCAAGCCCGACTGTAGCTATCTTGGCTACCTTGACCTCTTCTTTTTCTGCTGCAACACCGCGTCTGATAACGCCCACAAACAGGTCATGTGAGAAAGCCGAGGCGCCTGCAAGGGTAAGTCCGGAAACAACAGCAAGTATGGTGGCAAAGGCAACAGCCGCAAGGAACCCGAGGAACAGGTTCCCGCCGAGCACTTCAGCGAGCATAGGGCCGGCCATATTCCCGCCCTTATCGATGGACATGATGACATCCCGGCCTACGAGAACTGCTGCGCCAAAACCGATGGTCACGGTAAGAATATAAAAATATCCGATAAATCCTGTTGCAACAAAGACCGATTTTCTTGCTTGTCTTGCGTCAGGAACCGTATAGAACCTCATAAGAATGTGGGGAAGTCCGGCAGTTCCGAACATGAGGGCAAGGCCGAGTGAAAAGGCATCCAGAGGGCTAGTAATAAGACCTCCCGGTTCGAGAAATTTATTCGTATAAAGTTTTTCTGCCTGAGCAAAAAGATTGCCGTAACTGAAACCGAACTGTGCCATAGTCATAACGACCAGCAGTGTCGCGCCGCCCAGGAGAAGAGTTGCTTTGATGATCTGTACCCATGTTGTTGCGATCATTCCGCCGAAAATAACATACGATATCATAAGCGTTCCGACGAGAACGACGGCAAGTTCAAAAGGTAGGCCGAACATGAGTTTTATGAGTGTGCCTGCTCCGACCATCTGCGCAATTAAATATGTGAGGACTGTAACCAGAGAGCCGGCTGCAGCTGCCGCACGAATAGGTCTCTGGCGCAAGCGGTATGCAACAACATCGGCAAAGGTGTATTTCCCGAGGTTCCTCAACGGCTCGGAGATCAGGAACATGATGATCGGCCATCCGACAAGCCATCCGACCGAGTAGATGAGGCCGTCATACCCCTTTGTCGAGACAAGTCCCGCTATACCGAGAAACGATGCCGCGCTCATGTAGTCCCCTGCAAGGGCGAGTCCATTCTGAAAGCCGGTTACGCTTCTTCCGGCAGCATAGAAATCTTTTGTCGTTCGTGTCCTCTTTGCAGCCCAGTAGGTTATGGCAAGGGTCGAGAGAACGAACAGAAGAAAAAACATTACGGCAACAGGATTGAATTGTCCGATAATTGTCTGTGTCGCCTGTGGCATTTGTTACCCTCCTATCTTTTCTTTTACTTTTTTAACGAGAACATCGTATGTGTTGTTGGCCCAACGGATGTAGATACCGGTAAATATCCAGGAAAGAACGATGGTGCCTACCGCTATAGGTATCCCTACCGTTATGGCTCCGGAGAGTTTTTGCGAAAGAAAGGGTTTGTTAAAGGCGATCAAGGCAATGAATCCAAAATACAGGACCAATTCCAAAATGGTCAGTATGGTGGATATGGATAACTTCTGGCTGGACAACAATTGAAAATCCTTGTCTTCAAGGATTTCCTGTGTGCTCATTTTCTTACTCATCCCAGACTCCCCTCCTTAGTGTCATTTTTTTTTAACAAGGCTAAAAATTACTTATTTCACCTGATGTCTTGAATCTATCACCTCCTTCTTCAGGATGCCCTATCTTTAAGAGCATGCCTATGGATTTC
The DNA here is from genome assembly GCA_041660325.1 of Thermodesulfovibrionales bacterium. Taxonomy (GTDB): domain Bacteria; phylum Nitrospirota; class Thermodesulfovibrionia; order Thermodesulfovibrionales; family SM23-35; genus DYFC01. The sequence continues at coordinate 4,810 of JBAZWR010000090.1, forward strand.
ATTCCGAGGTCGATTAAAATAGGGATGAAACGCTGAAAGAGCTGCGCGGTTATAAAGGCGTCCACAAGCGCGTCATGGGCGCCCCGCACTGGTATGTCGAAACACTTCGCCATTTCATACAGCCCCGAACTTTTATCCCCCGGTGGAAAGCAGGAATGGGACGGCATCCTTTTTCTGATCCATTCATGAAGGATAAACGTATCAATAACCTGATTACGGATCTGGCCGTTAAAAATCCTCTTCATGTCCCTGTTGAGGAACGACAGATCTATGGAAACGCAATGGCCGATAAGAACATCATCGCCGCAGAATTCAAGGAAATCTGAGATGATCGAATCGATATTGGGTTTTTCAGAAACATCGGATGGAGTGATGCCGTGTATGACGACGCTTTCAGGCTGGAATTTGGTTTCCGGTTTTATGAGTCTGTGAAAGGTATGGCTGAGGTCAATCCGTGTCCCGATCATTTTTACGGCGCCTATCGATATGATGGAATCTTTCCTTTCATTCAGGCCGGTAAGTTCCGTATCAATTACTACATACGAAGTTTCAGTGATCGGTTTATCCTTGTCAAAAGATAGCGCCGCCTGTTTCTTTGTCTTAAAAAAATCAAGCATGGTAATCACCAGATCATGGCTTTATAGCGTTCGATAATCAGGTCCTGTATCTTTGATATGAGCTGAAAGGTCTCTTTTGCGATCCTCTTTTCGAGGTTGCTCAGGTTGTTGGGATTTATGAAATTATTAATATCCCGACCTTCTTTCATCAGCTCGAACTGGTTTTGAATTCTGAGCAGCAGGATGAACTCAAAGGCATGCAGGAGTTCGTCGGCGTACTCTTTAATAATAGTGTGTTTATCGCGCAGAGACTGTATCCTCTCGATAGTGGATGTTTCCTTCAGGCCTTTTTCAAGGGCAAAGAGCCTTACTATGTCAACCAGCGGAGCAAGGCCTTTTATTTTAAGGTTTAGTTGGTCTTTATGTTCCCCGCTCTTTTCTACGACAAAAGTCTTGAGGAAACCAATAGGAGGCGTATTTTTTATCGCCATGTTCGCAAGGTACCCCAAAAAGATTTTATTGTCTTTCGCCATAGAGAGGGTAAAATCCTTTAGCCAGTCAAGAAGTTTAGCCTCGCCATAAACGGCCCTGAAATCGAAGAAGGTCACGGAATTCAGTACCGCCTCGGAAGTCGGAGTGGATATCCAGTTGGTGAAATATTTTCTCCACACATGGAGCGGCTGACGCCACATGGGGTTTGTGGCCATAAAATCGGCCGGACACGGCGGAAACCCGCATTTCAGCAGGCCGTCTCTTACGAACTGTGTAAAGCTCCTGAAATACTCCTGCGCCGCCTGTTCCTCGGTAGCGGACGCGGGGTCGGCATAAATGAGCGCATTGTCCTGATCGGTCTTAAAGGTCTGTTCCTTGCGGCCTTCGCTTCCGAAGACTATCCAGCAGTAAGGCACCGGAGGCTCCCCGAAGCGTTCTTCAGCGATCTCGATGATTTTTCTGACAAGCCTGTCGTTGATCTCCGTAATAATCCTCGTTATGCTGCTTGACTTCGCCCCTTCATTAAGCAGCAGACCTACGATGCTGTTGATCCTCTTTGATACCGGTCTGAGTGCATCCACAGTAGTCTGGCTTTCAATATCTTTAACGACGGACAAAGGGGATGTTCCCTGGATAAGCATAAGGTCATGATTTGTCAGGATGCCTTTAAGCTTATCACCCTGCATAATCAGCAGATGGTGGACATTATGCTTCACCATTTTCAGAATGGCTTCAAAACAGTATTCCTTTACATCGGCCCTGACATGCGGAATGCTCATAATATCCCTGACCGGGTCTTTGCAATCCTTTCCCTTTGAAACCACTTTATCTCTCAGGTCCCTGTCCGTAATTATCCCGGTAGGGAGACCTTGCGCGTTGATCAGTATAAGAGAGCTGATACTGTAATTCGCCATTATTTCCGCGGCTTCCTGAATGGAGATATTCTCGGAGGCGTTTATGACGCCCTTTGAAGCGAATTCACCCACGGGCATGGTAAAGAGGATTTTGTCGCCGCCGCTGTATACCAGGTTTTTATCCCGGATCTCTTTGAATGTTTTATCCAGGTATTTGCTCAGAAAGGACTTGTGAAAAAATTCACTGACCGCGGGGTTGGTGAACAGAAGATTTTGTATCGGCTCCCGCTTGATCAGATAACAGATCGTATCGTTGACCGCAACCACGGTAGCTCTTGCCTTGCCGCCGCCGAAGATCAGCAGATAGCCGATCAGATCGCCTTCGCCGCGGTAATCTACAAAAACCTCGTCGCTTTCGTTCTTGATGGAGACTTTTACCTCTCCTTTTTTGATGACATAGAGGTTTTCAGGGGCGGGGCCGCCCTGGTACTGAATGACGGTCCCTTTCGGATAAAATTCCATGTTTACACCGTCGGTTATGGCTTTTAACGTATCGTCGTCGAGGAACTGGAAGGGGGGTATTTTCCCGAGAAACTCTATCACTTCTTCGATAAGCATAATCTATGCCGCCTCATTACGCGCTACTTTAGTGAATTTTTGAGGAATCAAATGACCGTATATTTGCAGTAAATTCTTTACTTGCATAAAATACATATAATCCAGTATAAAATAGCCTCTGTACCGGGAGAAATTTCCAAGTACATGAGGCCTTGGGTAACGGTAAGTATATCAAAAACTTTTTTTAAAATGCAAATATTTTATATAGGTAACAAGTTAAATAGCTTGAATATCAATGAGATGCGGGAAAGCAAAGACGGGACATGTCATAATAATAAAAAACATATTTATCATTATAGTCTCAAGAACATTAAAAGGAGGTTCTGGTTATGCCTGAAATCAAAAGGATCGGAGTTATTACTAGCGGCGGTGATTGCGGCGGTCTGAATGCGGTCATTAAGGGCGTTGCAAGGGAAGCATATTTTTTGGGTATTGAATCGGTAGTTATACCTCACGGTTACGCGGGTCTTTATAATCTTGTGCAATTAGAGCAGGTTGTTTTCCTTAATGCCGAAAGGGTCAGCAAAATAGAAGCGTCGCTCGCGGGTTCGGAGGCCGGCCATTCACGGGTGAAGATAAGCAAGATAGAGGACCCGAACAAATATGAGCGGATCAAGGAGGGGTTAAAGAAATTCGGCATTGACGCCCTCGTTATCAGCGGCGGAGATGATACGGGAAGCGTCGTAGTGGACCTTTCATCCAAGGGTATTCCCTGTGTCCATGTCCCCAAGACGATGGACCTCGACCTCCAGTCCTATAGTGTGGGAGGCGATTCAGCCATCAACAGAATAGCCGTTTTTGCAAGGGAACTGAAGACCACGGGAATGAGTCACAACCGTATCCTTGTCATAGAAGTATTCGGAAGATATGTCGGTCATACCGCCCTTCGCGGAGGAGTCGGCGCGGAAGCCGATGCTATACTGATACCGGAAATTCCGGTTGATTTCGACGTGCTCTATGAGCATATGAAAACAACCTATTTTGCCAGGATAGACAGAAGCGATGTGAAGTCGGGGACATATATTATTGTTGTTGCAGAGGGAATAAAAAACATAAACGGCGAGATGCTTTTTGATGAATCCATTCCGCCCGACGCCTTCGGTCACAAGAAACTTGCCGGCTCGGGGAAATATGTAAGACAGCAGCTTGAAAAGAGGCTCAAGACCGACCCGGCCGTGAAAGAATTCATGCAAAGGACGGGCATGTTTGCGCCGGGCGTGTATGAAGCGCCGGAGGTGCGGGAGGTTACGCCCGGTCATCTGGTGCGCGCAGGTCATTCATCCGCACGCGACGTCAATTTCGGATATAAGGCCGGCGCTGCGGCGGTCTTTCTTCTGTTAGAGGGAAAGGCCGGGAACTCGGTTGTGAATGTTGAAGGCAACAGGATTTACTACCAGTCGACCGCCGAAGTGATAAAAAGGAGAGAAGTGAACATCAGAGAGGTCCCCATTTTCGAGAGCCTCGGCACCTGTTTCGGAAGAAAGCCCGAGAAATTTATTTATGAAATTGTCGAGCAGAAAGGGCATATCGAGAGGCATCTGTAAACTCGTTTGGAGTAATAATTTCCTAATCTGATATGTAAGCTGATTGCTGCACAATTCATGCGGCACAACATCATAGCTATTTTTGAACTGGAAGATTCCGAAGCCGGAATCGTCATAGTTTCAGAGAAGCACTATAGGCTTGTGCCGCCCGAGGAGCTTTCCTCTGAAGATTTAAAGAAATACAGTCTGCGCTCCGCTGATTAAACAGAACTGCTGTCACTTTATTGATGTACATCATTTGACCCACGAGCAAGGCCGCGAAACTGTGATAACGTATAAGAGTTCACCCTATAGGAAACAGTCATGTTTTAACCCGTTCACATAGAATGCGACGTTTTTTGAAATTTCCGGTCTCCGTTTTGTACTTCCTGAAGGCAACACCGCTTGGTGTCCCTATAAGTAGCAAGCATTCACATAGTACTCAATAAATCGAACAATTCTAACTTCCATTGATTAACATATATACTTCACAACCGATGCTATGGTGGGCGGTATAATATGATTCATAAAGCTGCAGTTTTTAACTGTGCTTATCTGTGCGGATTGCAATCATCTTTATTTACCGTATAAATCTGTCGTGACAACTTCCCAGTTTTTTCCGTTCTTGAGATTTTTGCCTTGACATTTTTTAATTTTGCTTGACAAGAACAACCTGTTTCATATATAAGTACTCAAACTCTATAGCTTGTAAAACAATGGATAAACATATTGTCCTTGCAATAGAGGGTAGTTATAGCATTTCCACTCGGGGGGTATAAAACATTACTAAACAGATCATCAAGACTTCAATCTTTCTTTTGTTCTTTTTTTACGGCATCTTCGCAATGGCAAATATTTCCAAAGCAGATTTTGAGGGGACAATTGGCACGAGATTTACAATTTCGGGAAATGGCTTCGGAACTAAAAAACCAATGGTTTACGTGGAATATGAAAAGACCCCCGGTAAAATCAAAAAGGTAGGTGCAAAGGTAGAAAGCTGGGATGATGTTTCTGTGACCTGCCTTTGGACAAAAAAATTACCTGCTAGAACCTATAATTTATTTGTGCAGCCCAAGATAAAAGGAGCCGCTCCTATATCTGCAGGTGTGTTCAGTATTATGAATCCATCAATCGAAGATGTTGCTCCCACTACTTGGGCAAGTGGAGACTTAGTTACGATTTATGGCAAGTTCTTTTCGACAAAGAAACCGCAGGTTTATCTTGAAGAACCTACGACTTTGAAGAGAAATAAATGTAAAGTTTTAAAGTCGGTAATGGATTCAGGGACGGGTGTAAGTTCACTTCAGTTTTTGGTGCCCCAAGGGGGCTTAGATGCTCAAAACATTATTCTTAAAAATACTCTTGGTAATGACAAGTGGGGTTCCGTCTCTAAAGTGTTGAAAGTAGTCGACTCGGGAGTTTATTATTATAATAATTTAATTGTGCAGGGCAGTGCATCTGGAGATGCTTTGGTTAATACAATTGATTGGTATAAGGCGCAGCCCAGCGTCGTAGATTCCTATCTTGCGGTTAATGATCAAAACATATTTGTTGAAGACATAACAGGGATTACAACCCTTTTTATAACATCTGATACGCATCTTTCTCCCCCAGGAACTACTTCATCCTTAACAAGCAAATTTGACAAAACGCTTAAATCTATTACATCGTCGGTTTCTTCTGTTAGCGGTCCTAAGGCCTTAATAATGGACCCTTATGGATTAGATAATGCGAAGGTGGTAAAGAATTTATTAGATAGCAAAATCGGATCAGATAATGTGGAATACTTAATAGGTGGTCAAGTATGGCCAGGCGAGTTTGCGAAATTAAGTGATTATGATTTGATTTATTATGTAGGCCATGGTGCCGTTAATAAAGACGGTATCATTGGTATTTGCACTGGAGAAAAGTTTTCCCAAAATAAATTAGAAGAATATAACAAAGAAATTAGAACGATGGGGAAGGAGCCACTTAGACCAGACGGAAGGCAAAGATATATATACCAATGCATAACGGCGGCGCATGAAGACACGTTTGGCATTACTTCCGATTTTATAGCAGATTTTTCATGTGGAGAGGAACACCCATGTGGAATGGATAATTCAAAAAGATTAAAGGCAACAGCCGTTTATTTTGATACATGTCATAGCATAGAAACTGATAATATGGCAAAGGCTTTTATAGACAATGGAGCAAAAAGCTATCTTGGCTGGGATAGAGCAGTGGAAGCTATATTGACCTCCAGATTAGCGGAAAGTTTTTTTGAAGATCTTCTTAATTGTAATGGGGCGGAAACAGCCTATAACAATCTTTTCTTACCATATGCTGCATCTTGCAAATGTATTACTACGCCGTGTTACATATGTATACCTCTTCCAGACAATCTAATTGCTGAACTTATACCTTATTATGATAATAATTATCGCAATGCTAAATTGCCGAGCTGTTCCACTTCGGGGGGGGTTCACGGAAAGCTTCATGTTGATTCTGCAAGTGGCGTTGCGCTTGCTGGTGCCACAGTGACTTGCGGAGGCAAGACCACGACTACCGGCAGTGACGGCACCTTTAGCCTGTCAGAAATCTTGGCTGGAAGCCAAACACTGAGTTTTACAAAATCGGGATATCAGGCTTATTCAGCAGGTATTACAATAACTGCCGGAGAAAATTATGATGCCGGTGACCGCTGGTTAGTATTTAATACACCTATACCTACCCTGCTGATAGACGGAGGGACATCGAGCACGAAGCAGCAGGGAGGCACCTTTGTTACCTCGGGGTCCCATTATACGCCCAATAGCGCAGTGACTCGTTACATGAGAAATCCCGATGGGAGTAC
>JBAZWR010000091.1:0-11615 GCA_041660325.1 Thermodesulfovibrionales bacterium
AATAATTATTTCTATGATTTTATGCGTTTTCAGCATTTCAGCATATGCGCAGACAGGCATGATGGAAAGCCGGCAAGGACAAATGGGACAGGGCATGATGATGGAACAAGGAAAACAACAACCCATGTGCCCAATGATGGGACAGGATATGATGCAGATGATGATGGACATGATGAACATGCAGGAAAAGATGATGATGGGCGTTAAGGTTGACGAGAAAAAGAAGATGATGAAAGATATGACACAGATGAAAGGGAAGATGCAGAATATGATGTCCATGTGCGGTATGACGAGCGGCATGACGGGAAAGTCAACGGCCGACCCCTCATGTAGAATGAATTGTGCGGAACAATGGCTCAAGAAAGCTATAGATCTGCACGAAGTGCACCTGAAAGATCCAAAAACAGCAACAGAAGCCTCACAAATGGAAATGATGGAACAGATGAAAAAGGCCTACGATTGTATTACCGGCGCCGATTCCGGGATGTGCGGTTCTCAATCAAAAGAACCTATGAGTAAAGAGCCGGAAAAGAAAAAGACCTTGAAAGGTGATCCACACGGGCATTAATTATTATGCATAGCAACCGTGCTAACATCTTCATTAGTTAGCCGGTTGCTACGCTTTAGGGGAACTTTAGATGGCCTTGACTGCCATTTTTATGGTAGGTTGCCAAACTTACAAGGAGGGGACATGCATTGGGACTACGGATGGGGAATGGGATTCGGGTTCGGCTGGATTTTTATGATTCTCTTCTGGGTACTTGTTATACTGGGCATTGTCTATCTCATCAAAACAATCTCCGGTGGCACAAAAAGGGAGGAAAAGGGAGAGACGGCCCTTGATATCCTCAAAAAAAGGTATGCAGCGGGAGAAATAACCAAGGAAGTATTCGAAAAAATAAGAGATGACCTTATAAAGGGCTGATATCGTACACTTGTATATTCACTAACGATAAATGATAGGTCAATACACCAAATCAAGAATAGTCCTTGTCGCTACCCTGGTGATAGTTATCAGTGTTCTCCATTATTTCACTAGAATGCAACAAGTTTATTACCACATCTTTTACAGAGAACTCTATTTTCTCCCATTGATATTAGCAGGATTCTGGTTTGGTCTTCGGGGTGGCGTGATTACCTCTCTCGGCATTACCGCTTTATATCTTCCGTTAACGGTCATGAATTGGGAGGGATTTTCACCTGAAGATTTTGACAGAATATTGGAAATACTCCTTTTCAATATAGTGGCAGCAGGATTAGGGTTTGTCTCGGATCGGGAAAAAGCTGCAGAAAAAGCCGGGATTGAAGCAGAGCACAAAGCAAGGGAGCAGGCAGAAAGCGCAGATCGACTCAAAACAGATATCTTGTCCATAATGTCCCACGAACTTCGGACACCTCTGATCAGCATTATTGGCTATAACGATCTTCTGCTTGATGGAGTTGCGGGCTCCATGAAAGAAGAACAGATTGACGCCTTAAAAAAAATAGACAGAAATTCAAAAAGATTACTGGAACTCATTAACGCAATGCTTGAGGTGAGCAGTCTTGAAGCTAAAGCTGCAGAGATGAAAGAAGTAAACCTCGATATGCTGTTAGCAGATTTAAGAGAGGAGATCAGAGAACTGCAGGACAACTCGGGACTCAACTTTAAGTGGGAAATAGAGCCCTATCTTCGTCTACGGACAGATCCGGCAAAGTTAAAAGTGATCATCAAGAACATGATCAGTAATGCCGCGAAGTTTACAGCAAGAGGAAGTGTGACGATAGAGGCGCATAAGTGTAACGAAGGAATTGAATTTGTTGTAATGGACACAGGTGTAGGCATTTCGCCTGATAATCTGCCCGTTATTTTCGAACCATTTCGCCAGATAGAAAATCCCCTAACACGTCAACATGGAGGACTGGGTCTGGGGCTCTATATTGTCAAGAAACTGCTTGAACTTCTGGATGGAAAGATCACGGTCGAGAGCACAGTTGGACGTGGTTCGGTCTTTCGCGTGTGGATTCCGGCTGATATAGGAATCAAATACGAAAGAAAAACCTGAGGTTTACGAAACAAGGGAGAAAAGATGTCAGATAAAATAATAGCGACATTGTCCGGCAGGTGAAGTATTGACAATCATAAGCAAATACTACCCCCTCAGATTTTCGATGCCTTTTTTTGCTTTTATGTTCTTCCGGTCAAGTTTTAAAGCCTTTTCAAAGGTTTCGCGGGCCTTTTTGATCAGGCCCTCTTTGCCGTAAACCAGTCCCAGGTTTGCATAATGATCCGCACAATCGGGTTCCAGTTTTATCGCTTCGAGCAAAGCATTTTCAGCGTCCTTAGTTCTGTTCGGAAGCTTTGTAAGGGCGAGGGCGAGATAGCTCCAATATTTTGCATTACCCGGTTCCGAATCAACCGTTGAGCTTAAGAGGTCAACGGCATTACGGAAATTTCCCTTTTTGAATTCCTCAATCCCCTTTTTGAATATCTTGCCGGTATCCGGTTTGGGCGGAAGGGGCTCCTTTTTCTCTGCAAACGGCACAACGGCAGGCTCCGCTTTTTTCACGGATTCACTCAATATTGCATATGCCTGATTTATAGCGTCAAACACCGCCGTCAGTTTGTCTTTAAGTGAAGGGTCGGCAACGCTGAAATATCTGTCGGGATGAAACTCTCTTGTCAGATGGTAATAATGTTTTTTTAATGTATCCTCATCGGCGTCTTCATCAACATCAAGAAGTTCCCGGGGGCTTTGAAAATCAATCTTCAGGTACATCTCATCGACTTTTCTGATAAGCGTATCTTCATCCTCCGAGACCGGCTGAAGTATTTCTTCAAGATCAATGTTTTCATGGGTCTCCACTATTTTTTCAGTTTCCGGCGCTTTTTCTTTCTTTTCGAGTACTCCTATAGAACAGAGGACATAGAGAATTTTCATGGCTTCAAACGATCCCATCCAGGCGTTATCTATTATTTCTTTTATGGTTTTTCTGCCGTCAACCAAAGACAGCACTTTTCTGTCCTGCTGGTTGAGTTCGACGTCCTGATAAATCGACGCCGGGTCGGAACTGAGCTTTAAGACTATATCCGTAGAAGGCATCTCATTCCTGATCCTTGTCCAGTTGTCTACCCTTTTTACTCCTTCATAGATAAGGTTGCCTATACTCATCTTCAGGGTTATGACCTCGTTTGAAGTGATGGCTCCTTCTATGAATTCATAGCCGGCGGTTTCAAGCAGGAAAAGGCTGTAAATAATCTCCTTGACCTGGTATTTTACCCCCCAGAACAAATCCTTTGGCGTGAGGAATCCGAGTTCGACAAGTATGGCGCCCTGCCTTTTCCCGGTCTTTTTCAGGAGTTCCACGGATTTGTCATACTGTTCCATGGTAATCTTGCCGGCTTTCAAAAGCATTTCGCCCAACCGGTCATCTTCGTATGTTGATGAGGCAAAAACTGCATCGCCTTTGACAAGAAATACCTTTTTTGTGAACACCGGTGTTTTTATAACAAGGGTGCCGGATTTTCTGTGCCTGTTGAGATGGATGAGGGTCCTTAGAAGACCGGTTTCTTCGATACTTCCTGTCAAAGGTATTTCATTCATCGGTATCTCTTGACCTCAAATCTGTAAATCTCCGTTTCTTCACCGGGAAGAATGCCTGCCTTCATTTTTGTTATGCGTATCTGCTCTTCGACGGTGTCAACCCCTTCAAGGTCCGGCAGGAGAAGTCCCCTGCTGAATCCGCTTACGACAATTATACCGTATTTTTTGGGATCAAGCTCACCGGCATGCTTAATTTTCTCGGGGCTGCTCAGGACATCGACCGAATAGGCAAGTTCATCAAGTTCATCTTCGCGGACGGGAGGAAAGCGCGGGTCTTTTGTAGCCGCCGATATAGCGTTGTTGATGGTTTCCATTGCTACAGAGTCACGGCATGGTGAATAAGTCCCGATACAGCCTCTTAGTTCCCCGTGTTTTTTGAGAGATACAAAAACGCCGGCCTTTCCGTGAACTTCAGGCGGCAGGTTGTCCGGAGGGTTGATGACCCTGTTTTCCCTGATAAATGTTTCTATGCTATTTTTTGCAAGTTCGACAATCGGATGCATCTATTTTTTTCTCAGCAGTGTATAGTCTGCTATGGTGAAAAGGGCGTCCTTTGCAGGAGAATCCGGGAAAACGGCCAGTTCATTCTTTGCTTCAGAGATAAGCCGTTTTGCTTTTTTTAAAGAGAGGTCAATCGTGTTATATCGTTTAAACAATTTCAGAATCTTCTTCAGTCCGCTTATTTTAAAACTTCCCTTGATGATAGCCTTGATCTCTTCAAGTTCATTTTCAGAAGCGGCTTTCAAAAGGTAAATAAGAGGGATAGTTATTTTGCCTTCTTTGAGATCTTTACCGAGACGCTTGCCGAGTTCAGCCTCGTCTGCCATATAATCGAGTATATCATCCGCCATTTGAAATGCAACGCCTGTTTTCCTGCCGAAATTTGCGAGCGCTCTCTCCCTGGCATCCGTTACTGAACCAAGGATTGCTCCGATTCTGCAGGCGGCGGAGATTAAATCGGCAGTCTTCCCCGTGATTATATTAAGGTATTCCTCTTCGGTAATATCCGGGTCCGCTGTTTTTAAAAGCTGGAGTATCTCAGCCTCTGTCATCCTTGTTGTGGCCTCGGAGAGGGATTCCATGATCTTCTGGCTTTTCTGCAGAACAGCGAGCCTCAGCGCATTGGAATAGAGGTAATCGCCGACGAGTATTACGACCTGATTGCCCCATATAGCATGGGCCGGCGTCTTGCCCCTTCTGATGTCGGCGCCGTCAATCACATCGTCATGCAGCAGAGACGCCGTATGGATCGATTCGACAATAGCTGCGAGCAGATAACGCGTATCATTACGACATCCTGATAATTCGGCGCTCAGCAACAGAATTAAAGGTCTTAGCCTTTTTCCTCCGCCGTCTAAAATATGTTTGCCGATCATTGGTATGTTGAAGACAGGGCTCTTAAAAAGGTCTCTTATTCTGTCTTCAACAATTTTCAGGTCATTTTCATAAGAGGTAAAGATTTCTTCGAGATGCATCATTAATGGTAGGCCGGCCTTTGATTCAAAGTCAAGGGTAACATATTTCTTTTACCCGAAAACTGCGGATGGCTATCCCGGATTATTCACGAATATTTCCGATTGAACCGAGGACAGAGTATTTTCGCTCATTCCCGGTCGTTCCTCACTGCGAGGCTTCTGCCTCTCTATTTTCATGTTAACCTCAAATCGCTTGATTTGAGTAAAACTACTTTGAAAAGCTGCGATCATAACGGTATAATATCGAAACAATTGTTGTTTTCAATCAAAATAACATATTTTACGAATTGTGAAAATTGGTAATGCAAAAAAGAGACAATAATCAGATAATGCAGGATTTCCGGTTGCTCCAGAGCCGTCAACTCCTCGCTATGGCGCTGACCCTGTTTCTTCTCTTGTTTCTTGTTTTGATCTATAAGCGTACCGATATTTTCGGAGAATTCTCAAAGAACAATATTATTGCATTGCAGATCATTCTCATCGGCGTATTTATCGGATTTAGCGCCATTAACTGGAGATGCCCCTCATGTAATAAATATCTTGGCAGCGATATAAACAAACGTATTTGCAAAAAATGCGGAATTAGATTGCAATAACGGAGGTCATTTTGTGGGAAGCAGACAACGAATAAAATTCAGGAAACCTCAACTGAAAAAACCTGCCGGGGATAAAACAGTTGCCGAGATCGTCAGAGAATTAAAGGATGGCGCCGCCGCTGACTCCAATTACAGAGAACAATCTCTGAAAATACACGGTCTGATCTGCGCCAAATGCGGGAGAGACTTTGATATCAAAGACCGGAATCTTCTTACCGTACACCATAAAGACGGGAACCATCGGAACAATCCGTCTGACGGATCTAACTGGGAGAATCTCTGTATTTATTGTCATGACGACGAGCATAGCAGAGGGCTTCTTGGAGATTACCTGAAAGGGAAGGCCGGGGGTTAATAATGGACGGATAGCACAACAAAAGCGGTTGTGCCGTTCGGTCTGTTCACAACAACTTCGTCACTCTCTGTTTTGCGCAGCAATGCCTTTGCCATGGGTGAATCGACACTGATAAAATTCTTTTCAGGATCGGTTTCATCAGGACCGACAATGCGATATCGGTAAACGTTCCCAACGGCGTCTTCAAGTTCAACCCATGCGCCAAAAAATACCTTTGAAGTATCATCAGGTGTCCTTTCCACGACGACTACCTCCCGCAATCTCTTTGCAAGAAAACGTATACGGGCGTCAATCTGTCGCAATTGCTTTTTACCATAAATATACTCTGCGTTCTCGGAACGGTCTCCCATGGCGGCTGCCTCGGCAACAGCCTGAGTGACCTGCGGGCGCTTGATCTTCCAGAGATATGAAAGCTCTTCGCTTAAATGCTTGTGCCCTTCAGGTGTGATATATGGCGAGATATTTGGTTTATTAAGAGACGGCTTTGGCATGTTTCTCCGCTTCTTCTATCAATCGCAGCATATCATTACAAACGACTGCGTGGAACGCCCTGCTCTTCAGTTCCTTTACCGCCATCCCCCTCATATACCATGAAAAAAATTTCCGGAAGAGTATGACGCCGTTCTTCTCACCGTGGAATTCGACAATTAAAGCAAGATGCTCTTTCATTATTCGGGTTATTTCAAAAACATCGGGCCTGCATGGCGCTGTTCCACTATGCAGATACCCGGCAGTCTCACGGAATATCCAGGGATTGCCGAGCGCTCCCCTTGCTATGGCTACGCCGTCGCACCCTGTTTCATCAAACAGTTTCCTGATGAGACACGGCGTTAGCGCATCTCCGCTTGCGATTACGGGTATCCGGAGGGCTTCTTTTACTTTCCGTATGACATTGTAATCAACCGTTCCCCTGTATCCCTGCATCCTCGTTCTGCCGTGAATAAACAGTCCGCTCACGCCGGCATCCTGCGCACGGAGGGCGATATCTACCGCATTAACGGATGTCTCATCCCAGCCTGAACGTATTTTGACCGTGACAGGCAAGACGGTATTTTCGACGATTACCTTCATGATGTTTTGCAGCTTCACGGGTTCCCTGAGCAGACCGGCCCCTTCCATTTTTGATACAACCTTGTTTACCGGACATGCCGCGTTGAAATCTATTATGTCGAAAGCATTTCCCGATATAATAATATTCAGCGCCGTTTTGATTATCTCGGGATCGCTTCCGACGATCTGAATGCCCAAAGGTCTCTCGTCCATGGTTGAAGAAAGCATTTTCAATGTATTTTTGTTTTTGCGTACCAGGGAGTTGGCGCTTATCATCTCGGTGAATGCGAGCCCGCATCCGAAAGACCTGTTGATCAGGCGGAAGGGCAGGTCGCTTATCCCGGACATAGGGGCAAGGACAAGCGGAGAAACAACCGTTATATTTCCGATTGAAAACATTATGGATTATTATACCTTAGAGGAATACAATAAGAATCCGTGATAAAGATTCCGCGCCCTTGACGAAATATACATATTATGTTAAAGTAAATCTGAATTTTAGAAGTTTTTGCGATTGCATAGGCTACAAAGACTTTTGACTTTGTGGCCTTTTTTCTTGAGGCCTTCTGAGATTTAGTTTAAAGATAAGGAGGTAAAAGAAATGGCACAAGGAACAGTGAAGTGGTTTAATGAGAGCAAAGGTTTTGGCTTTATTACGAGTGATGACGGCAGTGAAGCTTTTGTTCACCACACATCAATCCAGGGAAGCGGATTCAAGACCCTTGCCGAAGGTGACAAAGTCAGCTTTGACACTGAAAAGGGCCCGAAAGGTCCCAAGGCGATCAATGTTGTTAAACTATAATTAGTTGTGAAAGGCTCCTTCCTAAGGGAGGGAGCCTTTTCATTTTGGGAGGGACATGAATAACAGTATAAACAGCAGAAAGAATGCGGCAAGGACGGAAAGGCTCCAGAGGAGACTTGACGCAGGCTTTGTGGCTGCGCAATTCCCCGAGGTTGCAAGCATTGTAATAAGCATGATCTACAATCAGAAGGGAATAAAAGAATCGTTACCGCGCACCGTTAATTTCTTCCCCGGCAGTTATGCTTTTTTCAGAGTAAACTGCCTGAGCAAGGAATGTGTGGATGGCGGGTTCGACCTTACGCAAGTTATCACCGGGATGGTCGGAAAACACAAAGTGGCCGCAAAGGGAGAACTCAGTTGCGAAGGCAACGGCTCTTCCGCCGAACACTCGGCTATTGTCTACGAAGTTTCCATACAATATACGTAATACTATTGCCCTGTACTTTACGATCGATTGATATCCTTCCGTCCTTTTCCGTTATCGGCTCCCAAAGAGACATGAAAATGGCGCCATTTTATTAGGAAAAAATATTATGAGAACACGGAGAAACCCATAGTATTTATAGTATTTCAATTTATTAACTTATCCTCCGGGTTCTTAGTGTTTTAGAATTGCTAAGTCTATGTACAATTATTCAAGAAAGAAGGAAACATGAGTTTTAATTCGTTCAATCTTCATCCTCAAATTGCCGCCGGCGTCAAGGCGCTCGGCTATTATACGCCAACCCCCATCCAGATCCAGGCCATCCCGCCGGTCATGCAAGGACACGACGTTATGGGCCTTGCACAGACAGGAACAGGCAAAACAGCGGCCTTTGTACTGCCTATTCTGGAGCGCCTGTTAAATGGATCGCGAGGACTTATCCGCGCCCTCATCATTGCGCCGACACGCGAACTGGCAGAGCAGATAAACACATCTATTGCCGATCTGGGCCGCCGGACGCGACTGCGCAGTCTAACGATCTACGGCGGCGTAGCGATAAACTCGCAGATATATAAACTCCGCGCCGGTGTAGAGATAGTCGTTGCCTGTCCGGGCCGTCTGCTTGACCATATCGGTCAGGGCACTATAAACCTGTCGAATCTGGAGGTGCTTGTGCTTGACGAGGCTGACCGGATGTTTGATATGGGCTTTCTGCCTGATATCCGGAAGATCATCAAACACCTGCCGGCAAAACGCCAGACCCTGCTTTTTTCGGCAACCATGCCCGATGACATCCGGCGACTGGCCAACGATACCCTTAGCGCGCCTATTACAGTGCAGGTGGATCATGCCGCGCCTGCAAGCACTGTTGCGCACGCGCTTTATCCTGTTGAGCAGCACCTCAAAACCGCGCTTTTACTCGAGCTGTTGCGTCATACCGATACGGAATCGGTGCTGATCTTTACGCGCACCAAGCACCGCGCCAAGCGTGTGGGGCAGCAATTAGAAAAGGCCGGCTACCGGGCGGCGTCGCTGCAGGGCAACCTGTCGCAGAACAGACGCCAGGAGGCCCTTGACGGTTTCCGCAACGGTTCGTATCAGGTGCTTGTTGCAACCGATATTGCGGCACGAGGCATAGATGTATCGAGCATATCCCATGTCATTAACTATGACATGCCGGATACCGTAGATGCATATACTCACAGGATAGGACGAACGGGCCGGGCCGCAAAGACCGGCGACGCCTTTACCTTTATTACCCGCGAAGACGAAGATATGGTGCGAAGCATTGAACGCGTCCTCGGAGAAAAGGTGGAGCGCCGCATATTGCAGGACTTTGAGTATAAGAAGCCGAAACCGGCGCGCGATAACGAGTTTGCACGTCCGCCGCGTGAGCCGCAGCGCCGCAGGGAAGGGAAAAAGCCGGAGCCATCCATGGCTTGTACAGCCGCCGCTGTCCCTCAAAAAAGGCGTCAGGTGCAGCCGGCAAATGCAGCCGCTCATCGAAACTCCGTTCCCAAACGCTCGTCCGGCTCAACAACGCGCAAGTTCAGGACTTATAAACCCGGTAAAGGGCGCTGAGAACATCACTATTCTCAATTATAACTTTTTTTCCTTTTGAGCCAATTTTCAACGAAGGTAGCTATTTGCAATTCCACTGAAGACGGTATATCAAAAAACCTGACCCCGTATTCTTTGAGGCCGTTTTCTTTTTCACGGATTCTCATGATCTCTCCATCAGCTACAATTCGAATCGAGTTTGGAAGAAAAAAAGAGCATGTTAACTTATCGCCCTTGTTAAAAATAGTGTCTGTTTCGAGAAGGACTCCTGATGAACTTATGTTTTTTGAAGCGCAGAAAACGTGTGCTGCCTTGTTGTCCTCCATATTGACTACCTTGACGATGACCCTGTAGCTCGTCCTTTCCGAAACATTAAGAAGCCTTGAGGTTTTCCATAAAAACGCTGCCGGAGATACAGGCTGCGTTATGTAATCGCTTGCTCCGCATCTCAGGCATCTTTCAATGTCCGAGAGTTTTTCCGAACAGACAATAAGTATTGAGACTACCTTGAGAACTTCGTCCTCTCGTATAACCGAACATAACTGTTCACAGCTTAAATCAGAGCAATCAAGTGTGATTATGATAAGGTTTGCTCTTTCCTTCCTGTGAATGTCGAGCGCTTCCCGGACCGATTTTATATAAAATACTTTATTGTCATATTCGGCAATCAGGCTTACATGCTGCTCGATGAAATTCTTCAGAGAATCAGCGATAATTATTTTTTTCATCTTGACGTCCCTCATTGAGTTTGTGTTTTTGGTTTTTTATTTTAAATCCTCTTAATTCAGGAACAACGGCGCCTTTATGCTGGACGAGGACTTTGTGGGTTTCACCGATTGTGCCGGGCAGGATCAGCCTTTTGATCTTTGCTAACTCAAAAAGGTAGTCCTTTGAATTCCGATAGAGTTCCGCAATTATTTCATCGATCCCGAGGGAAACAAGATATGCGCCCTGTGAACAAAATCCAAGAGTTTTGAAACCGTATTCTTCTCCCCATTTTTTTATCGCAGAGAAATTTACGTGTGCGGTAATATCCTGTTCGCCTACATACTGATAAGGGTTTTCACTGAGCTGATGTTTGTGATAGCAGAGCAGGGTGCCCCTGTTTCTCTCTTCGCTGTAATATTCCCGGGCGGGGTATCCGTAATCTATTGTCAGAATAAATCCTTCAGACAGGACTTCGCTTGCCTCACGCAGCCAGTCCTTAATCCCGAGATTGATCTCGGTCCTGTAGCCGGGCGGGAGTTGAAGTGAAAACTCTTCAAGATAGCCGGCTAAAGCTTGAGTGCCGGGCAGGACTCTTAGTTCCGTAAAACGATCATTTTCAGCAACCACATAAATTTCTTTCAGTTCGTCTTCCATTTCTATAAGATGGACGGGAAAAGCGTCGAAAAGTTCATTTGACAGAATACAGCCCTTCAATTCTTTAAGTTTTTTCAGAGACGAAGACCATGCAACCTTGTCGGTATATCTCTCAAGGAGCTTCTTTTGTTTGCCCTTCATAAAGGGATGAGGTTCAACGATTACATAATTCAGGGCGGCGTACATATCTTTATCATTAAGAAAGTTAAGGATATCGTGGCACATATATCCCTCGCCTGCGCCGGGTTCAACGGCATAAAAAACGGATGGTCTGCCCATGATTTCCCACATCTCCTCAAGCTGTTTCCCCAGCATTGCGCCGAAAACAGGGTGGAGATGCTGGCTTGTGTAATAATCTCCGGCCTTCCCTATTTCTATTCTGTCGGAAGAGTAATAACCAAGCCCCG
>JBAZWR010000092.1:0-11367 GCA_041660325.1 Thermodesulfovibrionales bacterium
ATGATGCCCTGAATAGGTGGTATCGAAACACTGAAGCGCATCAGAAAAGAAAACCCTGAAGTGCAAATTATCATGCTTACAGGTCAGGGTACAATTGATAAAGCAATAAATGCAATGAAAGAAGGCGCGATAGATTTTCTGGAAAAACCTGCTGATATCGAAAAATTACTGGAGAAGATAGAAAATGCGAGGCAGAAGAAGACGCTTCTCGTTATGAAAAATATCGAGGAGAAGGTGAAGGGTCTCCTGATGAGAAGACCTTAATATCAGAGCGTTGAAGATCTTGGCTGAGATCTATATTCTGAAGATATAATAAAATAGCGCTCATCCGTACTATCCCCTTTTGTCCCCCTTTGTTCACCTCGGCGAATCAGCCGGGGCTGATAAAAAGGGGGATTTTTTTTCATAAAGAAATCCTTCAGACATTATTGTGTATGGATGTCGCCCGGAGTATGCCTTAATTTTCGCCCGGATCTATAAAGCGGTTGGAGAGATCCTGCAGTCGTTCGGTATACCTCTGAAGCTTTTTCCCGGTACGCTTGTGGTCGAGTATTTCGCTCTCAAGTTCCCTGATAACGGCTTCAAGCTGCATAGTGCGCTGGATGACCCGATGTTCGAGTTCCTTATTCAGCCTTTTTATTTCCTCCTCGGCCTTTCTGCGTTCCGTAACATCTCTGATTACAATAACCGCTCCGGTTATCTTATCCTGTGCAACAATGGGCGCACTCGTATATTCGACCGGGAATGCTATTCCGTCTTTTCTCCAGACCACTTCATCCGTAATATTAAAGAAACTCTCTCCTTTTAAAAGCGTAGACAGGATCGGACAATCTTCCTGTTCATAAAGGGAGCCGTCGGATCTGGAATGACGCAGGATATAGTGGAGGTTCCTTCCGATAAGCTCTTTCTCCTCGTAACCGGTCATCCTTAAAAGGGCGGGATTGACAAATATAGTATTACCGTTCATGTCGACTCCGTATACCCCGTCGCCGACCGATTCCAGTATTGTTTTAATATGTACCAGGTTTCTTTTCAGGGCTTCTTCATAATGTTTATTCTTTGTAATATCGGTCACTACGGCAAAGGCGCCCTTAAAATTCCCCTTGCCGTCAAAAAGCGGCTTGGGAGAAATAATGGTATAGATCTCCCTCAGGTCTTTTCCTTTGGTTTTCAGTTCAAAAGGGTCTGTGATTTTTTCTTTTACTTTTTCAAAACGGGCTTTCAGTATCTCCTGATTTCCCCTGTCGAGAAATTCCATGGCAGGGCGGCCGATGATTTCGTCCCATGTGTATCCCGTAATCTCACAAAACTTATCGTTGACAAATGTCATAACCAGTTCTTCATCCACAATCCACAGCCCGTCACTCATGGTCTCGATCAGTGTCTGATAGCGTTCCATGCTCTTCCTGAGGGCCGTTTCCGTGATCTTTATTCTAAGTATCGCCTGTATGCGCGCCAGGAGTTCATGGCCGGAAATAGGGCGTACAATATAGCCGTCCGCGCCTATTTCAAGGCCTTTAATCTTGCTGCCCGAAGAAATCTCCATCCCGGATATCAAAATCACATAGGGACCGGTAAGTTCAGGGTCCTCCTTGATTCTTTTGCATATATCGAAACCGCTTGCATCGGGGAGCATCACATCAAGCAATACCAGATCGGGCCGCTCTTCTCTGACTCTGCGCAGGCATTCGTCCCCTGAACAGGCCTCGACTACATTATATCCTGCCGATCGCAGTATGCTTGCATTTATCTGGAGCAGGTTTGCCTCGTCGTCAACACAGAGAATTTTTACCTTTGAAGCCATATTCCCCCTCTTCTTCTCGTTTTTTTAGTATATCAAAAACCGCAAAGTTATAGCGACACATAACGATCATCGTATACAATAGAAAATGGACTATTTTCTCTCACCTGACGCCGCTCTCAAATGGCTTGAAATACCGTCCATATACCATATAAAAAAAGACGACCTTTATGAGCTTGACGAAAAATCCTTTCGTTTTATGAAGAAATGCGCGGCAGGCAAAGGCTGTAGTTCTGAGGAGAGAGAATTTATTGATTATTGCCTTGGCGAGGGCCTGTTGACCGAAAAGAGGGTTTTATTAAAGCGCCCTCCTGTCCTGAAATCTCCGGGACCTTCGCTGCGGTACCTTGAGCTGCAGATAACGGATAAATGCAATCTCAGGTGCAAACACTGTTATATCGGGGAGAATATTTTTTCAGAGTTATCGGTAAAACAAATAAAAACCATCCTCAGGGAATTTGAGGCTATACAGGGTTTGAGAGTTATGATCACGGGCGGCGAGCCTCTTATGCACGGTAAATTTCAGGAAATCAATGAAATGCTGCCCGGATTTTTTGTGCGGAAAGTACTTTTTACCAACGGTTTATTGCTGCATAAGAGCCTGCTGAAAATACTCAACGTTGACGAAATCCAGATCAGTATCGACGGACTTGAGGATGCTCATGACGCCTTGAGAGGCAAAGGGACATTCAATAAGGCTTTGCACGCGGTAGAACAAGCCGTTGGTTCCGGATTTGAGGTCTCTGTCGCCACTATGGTCCACAATAAAAACCTTGGTGATTTCGATAGGATGGAGAAAATCTTTGGTAAAATGGGAATAAAAGACTGGACAGTTGATATACCGTGCGTTACCGGGCGGCTCAAGTACAATCCTGAATTCATGATACCCCCTGAAGTCGGAGGAAAGTATCTTAAATACGGTTATGGAGAGGGACTTCACGGCGGGGCCGAGGGTTATGCCTGCGGCCTGCATTTAATGGCGGTTATGGCTGACGGCAGGACCGCAAAATGCAGTTTTTATGGAGATAACCCTGTGGGCTCGATCAAGGAAGGGCTCAGGGAATGTTGGAGGAAAATTAAACCTCTCAGGCTTGCCGATTTGCAATGTGATTGTGATGCAGTCGAAATTTGCAGAGGCGGATGCAGGTACAGGGCTTCGCAGCAGGGTAATCCGCTGGGAAAAGACCTTTACAAATGTTTTTTTTATGATAAAATATAAAAACAAAGAACATCCGGGCACGAAGCCCGGGTTCCTCTTCGAAAGGGGGTGTTGCTGATGAAGATTAAAAAAGTTTCCAAGAGGGTCTCATTGACCTGTAAATGCAAAAGTTCCTGCTAATCCACAAACAGAATTAACCACAGAGCACAGAGAAACAATAAAAACCTGTTTTAATAATCTCTGTGACCTCTGTGGTTAAAAAATGTCTTTCTTCTTTTTTCCCCTACTCAATCGTAATTGCCTGAACAGGGCATGTATCGGCTGCCTCCTGGCAGTTGCAGGTATTGCATTTGTCCGGACCTACAACATGGGCCTTGCCGTCGTCGCCGATCTTGAACACCTCGGGACACATCTCTTCACAAGTCGCGCAACCCTCGCATAAGTCTTCATTTACTACAGGTTTTGCCATAATGTCACCTCCTTTGTATACCTAACCTGGATTGTTCACGAATTTTTTATGATTAAACCGGGGATAGAGTATTTGAGCTTTCTCCTCGGCGAATCCGCCTGAGGCGGACATTCTCGGTCGTTCCTCCTTCCGAGGCTTTTGACGCGTTTAATCCCGAAAGCTTTCGGGATTTATCATGTCTACCTTTCATTATACGCAACTGATGATATTAATTACGAGTTATCCCTCAACAATGCTGTGCTCGTCCCACATAAACCAGTTCCCGGTATCGGTCATGAAATTATAGGTATTGGCAAATATCGCATAGTGCTGCTCCTCTTCTTTCACAAGCCGTTCAAAGAGCGCCTTTTCTTTTGCTGCCGGCGCCTCGGCCGCAGCCTTTTTGTAAAACTCCACCCCTTCTTTTTCCATATGCATCGCAATTTTGAACGCTTCGAGTTCATCCTTACTCGCTGCGACCTTCTGCATCATAGCGTCTTTCATGGACTGAAATACCGTCTGAATATTCTTCATCGGACTGATATTTTCGAGTTTTATATCGATCTCCTTGAATATCTGCGAGAGCATTTGGAGGTGTCTCTTCTCATCTTCAGTAATGGAAAGAAACATCTTTTTCCCGACAGGATGCCGGACCCTGCCCGCAGCTTCCCTGTAAAAATCTATTGCATCCTTTTCCATCTTGATCGCTATTTCGATTGCGTTCATATTCTCCTCCGGGTTTATAATTTTTCTCCTGCCTGTAAGATAAGCATAATATTTTTCATAAAGATTATCAAATTTTCTTTTTTACCCGGCGGTTACAAAAGTTAATTACAACCGGCAGGGCAGACACGATGAAAAGGTCTTGTAGCGACACATTAACCCGAAAATTGCGGTTAAACTGTCGAAGAAACTGCGGATGTCCGAATCGAGTTAAATAAATTTATTTCGGACATCCGCAGTTTCCGGGTTAATGTACTTTGATACCGCACTTCGGTTAACAATATTATCAAAATTTATTATAATAAATACTATAAAAATGAAACACCCGGCATCCATACAATTCTACCCTACGTTGAGATGCAATCAAAAGTGCGGTTTCTGTTTCAACCGCAGCATATCAGCCCCCGGATCTTACGGAGATATGAATAAGCATGAAGCGTTCCTGCTTGTTGATATGGCCGTAAAATACGGCATTTCGGAAATAGATATCCTCGGGGGAGAACCTTTGCTTGTCCCCTGGATAAAAGATTTTATCTCTTATGCAACCGGTTCAAAGCTTGCCGTCAACATAAGCACCAACGGAAGTCTTTTGGATTCGGTCATTAGTCTTGCTGAAACAGGCGCTGATTCGCTGAATATCGGTTTTTCAATCCTCGGCTTTTCTGAAACCCACAATACATTAACAGGGTCGGATAATTTTTCAAAGGCTATCGCAGGGATTAAAAGACTGGTCTCGGACGGAATAGAGCCTATTGTTAAAAGCGTGCTCGTGCATGAAAACAAAGGGGAAATATTTGATCTTGTCGACTATCTGGCGGAACTCGGCGTGAAAAGATATTTTCTTCTGCATGAGGACATGATAGGCAGGCAGGACTATCAGGCTCTTTCTTTTCCCGAATATTATGCTTTCTATTCCGAATTGAAGAAAAAAATGGACGGGAAACCGGACATAGGTTTTGTGGCAGCCTCCGGATTTTACAAGCATGGAGCTTATTCGAAATTCAGGTGCGACGCCGGAATTACAAAAATTGCGGTAATGCCGGACGGTTCGACCTTTCCTTGCAATCTGTTTGCAGGCTCAGGGAAGTTCCTTCTCGGAAATATATTCAGGGACGGCATCGAGAAAATATGGCATAACCCGGTCCTGGATTATTTCCGTAATCATCGAGTTGAGAACCAATGTATTAACAAAAAGTGTCTGCATTTCAAAACCTGCACCGGCGGATGTCCCGCACACGGCTACTATTTTTACGGCACGATGGATGCAGTCGATCCGCGTTGCAAGGATTTGTCGTAAATGTATAATGTATAAGGTAAGCTATAAATAGCGTCTGCAAGGCAAATAAAGGTCTTTTCGAAAAAACAGCGTAAAGGAGGAAATTAAATGAAGGCTATTAAAATTAAACCGGATATTTACTGGGTCGGAGCAATTGATTGGGCGATACGGGATTTCCACGGTTATATAATACCGAACGGGACAACCTATAATAATTATCTCGTCATTGACGATCAGATTACCCTGTTTGACACCGTCAAGCACGAATTTTCAAAAACCACTACCGATAATATCAAGAGTCTTATCGACCCTTCGAAGATAAAAAATATCGTCATTAACCACATTGAAAACGACCATGTAACAAGTCTCGCCGATGTTATGTCATTGACGCCCGATGCAACCATTTATATTACCGAAAAAGGCAAAAAGGGCCTGGGCAGGTTCTTCGATATATCAAAATGGGATATCAAAGTAGTAAAGACCGGAGATACTCTCAATATCGGCAAAAGGACCCTGCTCTTTCTCGAAACTCCGATGCTTCACTGGCCTGATTCGATGATGACATATATAAAAGAAGATAAACTGCTCATCAGCCAGGACGGCTTCGGCCAGCACTATGCATCATCGGCAAGGTTTGATGACGAGTTTATAACCTGCCATTCGGTGGCGGAACTCGATGACGCGATTAAGGACTATTATGCCAACATCCTCATGCCCTTTGGAAACCTCATAAAAAGCAAGATTGCCGAGATTCGGAAATTAGGTCTCGAGATAGATATGATAGCTCCGGACCACGGGATCATATGGCGGGAAGATCCCTCGAAGATTATCAATATGTACCTCGACATGGCCAACGGCAAGGCAGACCTGCGGGTCGCAATTATTTACGATACTATGTGGCAGAGTACGGAGTTGATGACCGTGCCCATCATGCAGGGGATATGGGATGAAGGCGTCGATGTTAAGGTGATAAAACTCAGGGCCAATCCCAACAGTATTGCAGTAAAGGAATTCTGGAAATCAAGGGGCTGCCTTATCGGCTCGCCAACCCTGAACAATTCCATGTTCCCGACCATTGCGGACTTTCTCGCCTATCTGAAGGGACTGAGGCCTAAGAACCGTGTCGTAGGCGCCTTCGGCAGTTATGGCTGGGGCGGAGGCGCAGTCAGGGACATGTATGAAGAATTCAAAAAAATGGGTCTTGAAACAATCGAACCGGGAATTCAGGCGCTCTACAGGCCGTCCGCCGAGGATGAAGACAAATGCTATGAATTCGGCAGGGAATTTGCGAAAAAAGTAAAAGCGTATCACGCGCAATTCGAGTGATATGACCCATTAGTTGCATAATTGAGGATATGTTTTGCAACGTTTTAACCTGAAAAATGCAATTAAACTATAAGAGAAACTGCGGATGTCTGAAATAAATTTATTTTTCGATACAATAGTGTACTTATATAGATGTATTACCAAAAACATTTTTATGCAATTACCACGAATTATCTTTTTAAATAAATCCATCGAGTTAAATAAATTTATTTTGGACATCCGCAGTTTTTCGTTTTAAGATAAATTGATAGCAATGCAATAACCCTAATGGTACACTTATATATATGAAAATCGAAACAGTTCTTCTTATACTTGAGTCGATCTTGCTTATCGCCACGATCATCCTGCTCCTTTACAGCATAAGGGAGGGAAAAGACAGGAGGAATCTTCTTCTGGAGGTAGGGAAGGCGACCAAGATACTCACCCGTCAGGAATACTTTCTTACAGTCAAGGATTCCATGATGGATGCGAAGGAAGAAATTTCAGGTTTTATTACAGGCAGACCGCCGTCGGAAGACGACCATAAGAGGGTCAAAGACATCATACAGAATATCGAGCGGCTGACTTCACAGGGGATAAAAGTAAAATACCTTATGCCCAAATTTCATGACAGGCTTCAGGTAGGATATCTCTATACGCAGGCAGGCGCCGAGGTCAGATACAGCCCTTGTGCCATCGCGAATAATATTCGCTATATCATTATTGACTATCGCACGGCGGTAATCGGAATGCCTGAATGCGTCGGAGAAAAAGAGGCGACACGGAAAGGCTACAGGATTCCATCGGAAGGTCTTGCCTCGATACTAAAAGATCATTTTTACGGATGCTGGGAACAAAGCGTCCCTTATGAGGGCTACGCTAAAGATGTAATCAGGCAGACCGGCGCAACGCCTAAGGTGCTTGAAAAGGAGCTGCATATCGACGGCAAGGAATTAGAGAGACTTGCAGGAATATAAAAGGAGGTTTAATATGTCCAGGACGGAAAAAAATCTTCAGGAAGCCTTTGCAGGAGAGTCACAGGCGAACAGAAAATACACGGCCTTTGCAAAAAAGGCCGAAGCGGAAGGCTATGCACAAGCGGCAAAGCTTTTCAGGGCCGCCGCAGACGCTGAAACAGTACATGCATTGAACCATCTGAAGGAACTTGGCGGGATTAAGAGCACTAAAGAAAATCTGATGGAAGCCGTAAGCGGTGAAACTCATGAGTTTCAGAGCATGTACCCGCAGATGATCGCCGATGCCGAAGCAGAGGGGATAAAAGGCGCTTTGAGGAGTTTTAATTATGCCAATGAAGTGGAAAAGATACATGCCGACCTTTACAAAAAAATGCTGGATGCCCTTGGAAAGAATAAAGACGTAGATTATTATGTGTGTCAGGTATGCGGGAACACCGTTGAAGGAGAACCACCCGACAAATGCCCGATTTGCGGCGCATTGAAGAAGAGTTTCAAGAAGGTTGAATAATCCCGTTTAGTTGCATAAAATGACAGGCAAGCATGCCGAATCCCGAAAGCTTTCGGGACCTGTCATTTTTAGAATGTCTTTTGTAACGTTCATGGAAATAAGGAGCCGCTTATGAAATTATCTAAATTCATTTTATTTTTTTCATTACTTTTTTCTATATCTTTCTTATCCGCAGTTTTTGCATCTGAAGAAAAGCCGGAGGCGACAAACGAAATCCCGCTCAGCCCTGCAACCAGGACCTGTATCGGCTGTCATAGCAATATTACTCCCGGCATCGTAAAAGACTGGCTGACCAGCAGACATTCAAAAATTGTGGCCTCAGCTGCTCTTGAAAAGCCATTGCTCGAAAAAAGGGTTTCAGCAGACAACCTGCCAAAAGATCTTGCCGGGTATGCAGTAGGTTGCTATGAATGCCATAGCATGAATAACTCAATCCATAAAGACAGTTTTGAACATATGGGACGCACAATACATGTTGTAGTCACCCCTGAGGATTGCAAGACCTGTCATCCGGCGGAGGTCGGACAGTTCTCGGTAAGTAAAAAATACCATGCCCGCAAGATACTTCTGGATAATCCGGTCTATAAGGCGTTAGTTGATACGACAACAGGCATCAGAACATTTGAAAATAATACGTTAAAGGCAAGCGCGCCTTCGGAATCCACTCTTCATGAGACCTGCCTTGGATGCCACGGCACAAAGGTTGAGGTGAAAGGTCTTAAGAGTATTTCCACTAAATTGGGTGACATGCAAATCCCTGATTTGACGAATTGGCCGAACCAGGGAGTGGGCAGAGTAAACCCGGACGGCAGCGCCGGAGCCTGCACGGCCTGTCATCCGAGGCATGGCTTTTTGATCGAGGTTGCAAGAAAGCCCTATACATGCAGTCAGTGCCACCATGAACCCGACGTGCCTGCATGGAATGTTTATGAAGAAAGCAAACACGGCAATATCTATTCATCAAAAGGCGCAACGTGGGACTTTACGAATGTGCCGTGGCTGGCAGGAAAAGATTTTAAAGCACCGACGTGCGCGGCCTGTCACAACAGTCTCCTTGTATCATTAAACGGGGATGTAATTGCGGAGAGAACGCATAATTTCGGTTCACGTTTATGGGTAAGGCTCTTCGGTCTGATATACAGCCATCCCCAGCCAAAATCAGGAGATACGACTATCATTAAAAACAAAGACGGCCTCCCGTTGCCTGTAACCTTCACCGGCGAACCCGCATCGGAGTATCTTATTGATAAAACCGAACAGTCAAAGAGATTGGGCGCTATGATCAGTATCTGCGGCGCTTGTCACGGCTCGCAATGGTCAACCGGTCATTTTGCAAAGCTCGACAATACAATAAAAGAGACGGATGAGATGACCCTGACGGCGACAAAACTCATGGCGGATGCCTGGGGCAAAGGCATCGAGGACAAAAGCAATCCTTTTGACGAAACGCTCGAGCAGATGTGGGTAAAGCAGTGGCTTTTCTATTGCAATTCCATCAGATATTCTTCGGCCATGTCCGGAGCGCCGGATTATACAAGCTTCAAAAACGGCTGGTGGAATTTGAATGAAAACCTCCGGCAGATGAAAGACTGGATGGAATTGAAAAGAAAAAGGTCTGATAAAGAATGATGAAAGTTATCGCATTTCTCGGCAGCCCGAGAGAAAACGGCAATACCGAACTGCTCCTCAGAGAGGCGGTCAGAGGGGTTGAGGAATCAGGTTCGGCTGTTCGGGTCTTTAATCTGAATAAAATGAATATAATGCCCTGCCAAAACTGCGGCGGTTGTGATGAAACGGGTGTTTGCATTTACGAAGATGATATGACGCGGATTTACGAAGCTATTCGAAATGCCGACAGGATCATCCTCGCTTCACCGATCTTCTTTTTTGCTTTAAGCGCGCAGACAAAGATCATGATAGACCGATGCCAGGCATTCTGGTGCGAGAAATATCTCCTCGGGAAACCGATACCCGAAGGGCCGTATGGGAGAAAAGGTTTGCTATTGCTCGTCGGAGGGATGAAGAAAGAGATCGGGGTCCAATGCGCGGAAGCAACTGCAAAGGCTTTTTTCAGGACAATCAGCGTCCCCGAACATAAAACATTGGCGCATATAGGAATCGATGAGAAGGGCGCTATTCTAAAGCACCCGACAGCTTTAAATGAAGCCTGCCGGGCAGGAAAAGAACTGGTAACCGTCTAATTATTTAAACATAAGGTATTGTATTAATTTAACTATTTGTTTATAGTTAAGTGATAAGTTTAGTTTTTAAATAAAATAATTTTAAAAAACCTGAATTGAAAGACCGGGGAAAATCAGTCGACAAGACCGCTTCATGCGATCCCTTAACGGGGCTTTATAATAAAACCGTCTTCTTTAATTACGTAACCCAGGCTATTGCATTAGCGACCCGGCATAAAAAGATAGCGGCTATTTTGTTTGTCAGCGTTGATCGTCTAAAGCTTATTAACGATACGCTTGGGGAAGCCTATGGCAATAAGTTGTTAAAGACTTTAGCAAAGCGTCTCGGAGCTTGTGTTAGAAAAAGCGATATTGTGGCTCGGCCCGGCAGAGATGAGTTCATGATTTTGCTCCCCGAAATTAGATATGCCGAGGATGCAGCCCTTATAGCCGGAAAGATATTCACCTCTTTGGAATCACCTTTTACCCTTAAAAACCATAAATTGATTGTGTCAACAAATGTCGGAATCAGCATCTATCCAAATGACGGTGACAATGCTAAATCTCTCCTCAATACATCTTATACGGCCTTGCAACGCGCGAAGGAGCTCGGAGAAAACACATATCAATTCTATTCGCCTGCTTTAACTGAAAGGGCATTTGAGCGGATGGTGATAGAGAATGATTTGAAATTTGCTCTCCAACGTGAAGAGTTCATCCTTCACTACCAGCCGCAAATTGATCTTAGATCAGGAAAGATAATCGGACTGGAGGCCCTTGTCCGCTGGCAGAAGCCGGGAGGCGACCTGGTTTATCCAAAAAGCTTCATTTATTTGATGGAAGAAATGGGCCTCATAGTGCCCTTCGATGAATGGGTCCTGCACACAGCCTGTAAACAAAACAAAGATTGGCAGGAAGCCGGCATCAGACCTTTACGTATTGCGGTTAACATCTCATCCCGATACTTTCATGAAAAAGATATAACTTACA
>JBAZWR010000093.1:0-11203 GCA_041660325.1 Thermodesulfovibrionales bacterium
CCTTGTGAAGGTCGGGGTAAAAATAGTTTTTCCTCGCAAACCTGCTGTAACGTGAAATAGAGCAATTTACGGCAAGCCCTGTTCTTACGGCAAATTCGAGGGCCTTTTTATTAAGAACAGGCAGGACCCCGGGCATTCCAATGCATATCTGGCAGCTCTGTGTGTTAGGTCCCGCGCCGAATTTTGTTGAACAGCCGCAGAATATCTTTGTCTCCGTCAGCATTTGCGCATGGACTTCAAGACCGATGACCGTTTCGTATTTCATAGCGCCGGCTTTCTTTTGCGCCAGTCCGTTGCCTGCTCGTAAGCATAGGAGGCTTTAAAAACGGATTCTTCATCAAAATGCTTTCCGATAAACTGTAGGCCCACCGGCAGGCCTTCTGAAGTAAAACCGCAGGGAACGGAAATCGCCGGCACGCCCGCCAGGTTCATGGAGATAGTAAAGATATCGGACAAATACATCTGCAAAGGATCGGATGCTTTTTCTCCAACCTTAAAAGCAGCGGTAGGAGAGGTCGGCGTTACGATGATATCAACGGTCTGAAAGGCGTTTTCAAAATCCTTCTTTATCAGCGTCCTGACCTGCCGGGCCTTTTTGTAATAGGCTTCGTAATAACCGGAAGACAGCGCATATGTGCCGAGCATTATCCTCCTTTTTATCTCGGCGCCGAAACCTTGTGCCCTTGTGGACATATACATGTCCATGAGGTCTTTACCCCCGGCCCTGAGGCCGTATTTTACGCCGTCATAACGCGCAAGGTTGGATGACGCCTCGGAAGTGGCAAGGACATAATACGTTGCAACGGCATATCCGGTATGGGGCAGCGACACCTCAACCGGGATGGCGCCGAGGGATTCAAGGGTTGCAATCGCCTTCTTTACGGAATGTTCCACTTCATTATCCATACCCTCAATGAAATATTCCTTAGGTATGCCGAGTTTCATGCCTTTTATATCGCGCCCCAAAACTTTTGTAAAGTCAGGCACGGGAACAGGCGCCGAGGTAGAATCAGCGGGATCATGTCCTGCGATAACGTTCAGCAGGATTGCGGAATCTCTTACATCCTTGGTGATGGGTCCGATCTGGTCGAGAGATGAGGCATATGCGACGAGACCATACCTCGAAACCCTCCCGTAGGTCGGTTTCAATCCTACAACTCCGCATAAAGCGGCAGGCTGCCGCACCGAACCCCCGGTGTCGGAACCGAGTGCAGCGATACATTCATCGGCGCAAACTGCCGCTGCCGAACCGCCGCTTGAGCCCCCCGGTATCCTTGTGAGGTCCCAGGGGTTCCTTGTCGTATGGAATCCCGAATTCTCCGTAGACGAGCCCATGGCGAATTCATCCATGTTTGTCTTGCCGACGAGAACATACCCGTCTTTTTTCAGTCTTGACGTTACCGTGCTTTCATAGGGAGGCACAAAGTTTCGGAGTATTTTCGATGCACAGGTGGTAGGGACGCCTTTTGTGCACATATTGTCCTTGACAGCTAATGGTATGCCGAGGAGAGAAGGCGCGCCGCTTTCTCCCTGAACATGGATAATTTTCTGCGCTTCATCGGCCATTAATAGTGCCGTTTCCTTTGTCAGCGTTAGAAACGCCTTTACCTTCTCTTCAACGGCGTTTACCCTCTGAAAGACCGCTTCGGCAAGCTCCCCGGCGGTTATTTCCTTCCCGCGCAGCAGCTTTTGTGCCTCTGAAATCGTAAGCGTATGCAAAGATGACATAATATCCTTCCTTGAAAGGTTATTTTCGATACTGGTATTATAGTAAATTAAGCTTAGTAAAAGGTATTTTCTCTCGTGCGTGCTGATTGAAGATTGAACAGGTGATAAAATGAGCAATAATCCGTTAGTCTCTATTGTCGTGAGAACAAAAGACAGGCCGGAACTTTTGAAACGGGCGGCCCGGAGCATAGTCGGACAGACCTACAGGCCCATGGAGGTAGTCCTTGTCAATGACGGAGGCTGCGATCTGAATATTAATGAACTGACGGGCATCCTTAAAGACGTTGACTTAAATTACATAAGACTTGAAACCAATACCGGCAGGGCCCATGCCGGAAATGTCGGGATTGAACATGCTAAGGGCGTCTATATAGGGTTCCTTGATGACGATGATGAACTCTACCCTGAACATCTGTCCGAATTAACATATGTTATTTCCCGTCATGACTATAGGGTTGTTTACTCCGATGCGAATATTGTCTATTGGGCTTGTACTCTGGAGAATGGAGAAGGGGGGAAGAACGGAAAGAGGCTCTTTTCCTCAAGGGATTTTTCTTACAGCGACCTGCTGCTTGATAATTACATCCCTCTT
This sequence comes from Thermodesulfovibrionales bacterium, assembly GCA_041660325.1. Classification (GTDB taxonomy): domain Bacteria; phylum Nitrospirota; class Thermodesulfovibrionia; order Thermodesulfovibrionales; family SM23-35; genus DYFC01. Next base: position 2,321 of record JBAZWR010000093.1, read on the forward strand.
ATGTGTCTTCTCTTCTCCCGTGAAGTTTTCGAGTACGGCAAAGGTTTCGACGAGAGTTTTGATATCTATGAAGACTGGGATCTGCTGATACGTATTGCGGAGAAATATCCCTTCTATCATGTCAAAAAAACAACGGCGGAGTATATCCAATGGAGCGGCACCCAGCAGGTTGCCCATTCACCTGAGTTTGCTGTAATGGCAAGAATAGCCCACCGCCAGATAATCAACAAACACAAAAACAAATTTACTGCGGATGTCATTATGGATTTTATCCAGATAGCCAGAAAAGTCAGGCTTGTTTGTGAAAGCGGCGCGGAGACATATATATCAAAGCTTGAAGATGTGATACATCAGAAGGACAAGGAAATCTCCTTGAAAGATAAAGAACTCTCCCAATTTAAAAATACGTTGGACCGGATTACTAATTCCCGTGGATGGAAGATTATTTCAGGCTACTATAAGATGAGAGATAAGGCCCTTCCCCCTGATTCAAAAAGGAGGCTTTTTTATGATCTCCTGCTGATTGCCGGCGAGCATCCCAGGCAGTTTTTTACAAGCATCAATAAACATAACATTGAGAGGTTTTTTGAACAATACAATATCCTTGACCCTGCCGCCATCAAAAGCAAGGTTGTCCGAAAGACGTCCCTGAATCAGCCGGCCGGCATATTTCATAAAAATGCGATGCAAGATATCGTATTGCTTGAGGCGAAGATCTTCCACAATCCTGAATGTATTGCGCCTCCCACGGAAGAAAACAGGGTTCTTGTCATTGACCGGTTTGTCCCGACCTATGATAAAGACTCCGGTTCGCTGCGGATGTTTGCTTTCCTGCAGATCCTCGGCAAGCTGGGATACATAGTTACCTTCCTTCCAGATGATCTCCGGAAAAGCGAGCCCTATGCCGGTGAACTGCAAGCAATGGGGATTGAGGTGCTGTCAGGGAATCTCGATGTCCAGAAATATCTTGAAGAGACAGGCAGTGTCTTCAGTTTCGTTATTTTGTCACGGCCGGAACAAACATTCAAATACCTTCCGCTTATCAGGGCCTACGCGATCAACAGTGTTATTGCCTATGATACAGTCGATTTGCACTGGCTGCGTTTTGAGCGGGCTGCTGCCGTAAGCGGGGAGAAAGAATTGCTCGAAAAGGCAATGTGCTATAAATCACTGGAGAACTTCAATGCCTCATGCTCGGATGTGGTTTTTACCGTAACACAGGATGAAAAAGAATTTATCCTTGCCGAGCATCCTGAAAGGCGTGTTGAGGTCATACCAAACATCCATGATGTCTTTCAAAAAGTGAAGAGCTTTAACGAAAGAAAAGACGTCATGTTCATCGGCAGTTTTCTTCATCAGCCGAACGAGGATGCGGTATTGTTCTTTGTTAAGGAGGTTTTCCCGCTCATCAAAAAGAAGATCCCTGATATGAGGTTTTTCGTTGTCGGCAGCGACCCTCTGGAATCCGTTCTCAGGCTTGATTCCGAAACAATCAAGGTGACCGGATATGTAAAGGACGTAGCGCCCTATTTTGAGAACTGCAGGGTTTTTGTGGCGCCCTTGCGCTATGGGGCAGGCATGAAGGGGAAAATAGGCCAGAGTATGGCTTACGGGCTGCCGGTGGTTACTACAACGATCGGTGCTGAAGGCATCGGCCTCAAGAATGAGATCAATGCCCTCATATCGGACGATCCCGAAGAATTTGCGGATTTCGTCATACGCATATATTCAGATGAAGAACTTTGGAACGTGATTTCACTGAACGCGATTGAACATATCGAGAGTAATTATTCAAAGGAGGCGGTAAGCAAGAAGATAGCAGAACTTTTTGCTTCTTTGAAGTCTGCAAGAAATATAAAGGCGGAGACTCTTCCCGTCTGCAAGTGATAATATACAACCTCTCCGGAGGTGTTATGCGAGGATGCTTTTGATGCACAGGGGACCATTAATATCTATAATAGTCAGGACAAAAGACAGGCCTATTTTATTGAAAAAGGCGCTGAGGAGCATTGCTGCCCAAACATATAGGCCGGTTGAAACCGTCATTGTCAATGATGGAGGCCGGGACCTCGACATTGTGGAAATTCAGAATATCCTGGGTGATATAGATCTCAGATATATAAAGCTGGAGAAGAGCACCGGCAGAGCTCATGCAGGCAATACAGGGATTGAACATGTTCAGGGCGAATATGCGGGGTTCCTTGACGACGACGACCTGTTTTACCCGGACCACCTGGCCATACTGGTTAACGTTCTCGAACAATATGACTATCAGGCTGCATATGCCGATGCACAGATTTCCTACCATGATTTCGATTCTGAAAAAACTCGGATAGTTGAAAGAGAAAAGCGGATTTTCACCTCAAAGGATTTTTCTTATGAAGAACTCGTTATAGACAATTATATCCCTCTCATATGCCTTCTTTTTCGCAAAGAGACACTCAAAATGCATAAGGGATTTGATGAGAATTTTGAGGTCTATGAGGACTGGGACCTGCTTATAAGGATTGCCGAGAAACACCCTTTCTATCACGTCCCAAGAATAACAGCCGAATATGTCCAGTGGAGCAGCAGTCTTCAGGTGGCCCAGTCTCCTGTTTTTTTTGACAAGGCTGCCGCATACCATAATCAGATCATAATCAAGCATAAGAATAGATATACTCCTGAAATCATCAAAAGCCTTGTGCAGAGCAGAAGACTTTTGTACAACTACGAAGATCATATCAAGGAAATGGAACTCATTATACGCGAAAAAAGCAATTTCGCCGAATGTTTTGAAAAGGCGAAGCAGGAGAAGGAAAATCATCTCTCAGGACTGCAAAAGAACCTTCAGGAAAGTGGAAATTCTATTGTTAACCTTGAAAGTCTGATCCGTGAGAAAGAAAACCTTATAGCAGAGTTTGTAGAAAAAATAGATGTGCGAAATGCATACGTTCAGGACCTTGAGAAAATCCTTAAGGAGAAAGATGTTCATTCTAAGAGCCTCGAGAGTGTTGCTCAAAGCCGGGAGGTATATATTGAAGACCTGAGAAATAACCTGAACGGAAAAGACATCCGTCTCAGCGAACTGAAGAAGTCAGCACTTGAAAAAGATGGTATTATCGCCAGGCTTGAGGAGCAGATCCGGCAGAAAAATTTCTATATATCCCACATGGAAACCGCTAAGACAAATATTGAGCAGATGTTCCGGGACAGAGAAACTGCGCTGAACCAAATTTATAACTCCAATGGATGGAAAGGGCTTCTGTTGTACTACCGTATAAGAGATAGAATCCTCCCCCCTGACACAAAACGGCGTACTGTTATAAAATCGGCGGTCAGCGGATTCATGGACCTGCTGAAGAAAATTGCCCCTGCAGAACCGACTCTTAACGAATATACTGCAACCCATGAGTCTTCCTCAGGCGTGAGGGTTTCCGCAGCTGTTGACCGGGACCACAAGCAAAGCCTGAACGATCAGGGTTATCGCATGAATGAGGAACAGTCCGGACCTGATGTCGTAACTATGCGGGACGGAAACACGACTTCAAAAAAGGGTGAAGTCCTTGTAGCAGGTGTTTATCTCGCAAATCAGGAAAATGCCGTCGGGCATATTGTGGCGGAATTGAACAGGTCGGAAAAATATACGGTATCCCAGAAATGGATTGCATTATACGGCGATGCTCCTTCGGAGGAGGTAAAAGCCGTTACCGTATCGGAGTCAGAGAAACCGCAGCCGAAATTTGTCCTGCTGAACAGAATCTTGGCTGAAGAGAAACTGCACCGTTATGATTACGTCCTTTTCTGCGACGACGATATCCGGCTCAGCCCCGGCTTTCTCGATATGTTTTTAGGCCTCCAGGACAGGTATGATTTTTCCCTTGCTCAGCCTGCCCGTACCCGCAACAGTTATATAGACCACCCCATTGTGGAACAGTTCGACGGTCTCAAAGCACGCAGGACGCGCTTCATCGAGATCGGTCCTATTGTCTCTGTCCGGAAAGACGCATTTCCGGTTATTCTCCCTTTTGACGAGAGTTCCCATATGGGATGGGGATATGATTTCGTCTGGCCCTGCCTTATGGAGAAGATGGGCATGCGCATGGGTATCATCGACGCGACGCCGGTGGAGCACAGCATGAGGAAGCCGGTTATTAACTACAAATACGACGAAGCCAACAAATCCATGCAGAACTACCTGTCCAGAAACCCTCATCTCTCAAAAGGAGAGGCCTTCAGAATACTGGAATCTTATGTGTAAATAGTGTCTGCTTATAAACTCAGGGTTTGTCATCCTCCGGATTGACCGGGGGCTCTGGAAGGCATTACACTGGATTCCCGCCTTTGCGAGAATGACGAATTTTTATCAGAATCGAACTTTATGGACAGACACTAAATGGCGAAAAGAGGGTTCTGAACAGATGCATTGTATGTTAGAGGAGAGATAATGAAAATATCATTAATTATGTGTCCATTGTGGAATGTTGACCAGCCACCCTTGTCTATCGCATATATTGCCGGACAATTGGAATCGGTAGGGTATGACGTTTTTTGTCACGATTTCAGTATTGACCTGATTCATACGTTGCCAAGCGACGATAGGCAAACCATAACACAAAAATATCTGGTTGAAGGCTGGTATACTAATTTTGATTTCTGGCGGAAAAAGCTTTCAATAGACACATTAGTTGATGGATGGGCAGATGAAGTTCTTCGGAACAGCCCTAAATTAGTCGGATTTTCCATTTATGACTCAACGCTTTCGGTCTCCATTCTGCTGGCTGAAGCCATCAAGAAAAAAGCCCCTGAAACATCTATCGTCTTCGGTGGGCCTTCCTGCGACAAGAAAGAAATAATCCTGAGGGGGCCGATTGATTTCCTGGTATATGGTGAAGGAGAAGAAACAATAACAGACCTTGCAGAAAGGATTGAAAATCAAAGAGCGTTTCACGATTGTCCGGGGATAGTGTTCCGGGAGGATGGAAACATTGTTCAGACACCACCCCGACCTCTGATCGGTGATATTAATACAATTCCTTTCCCGGATTTCAATGGCTTCAATCTTTTCTCATATCCTTCAAAAGCCCTGCCGATGTTTACGAGCAGGGGTTGTCCGAACAGATGTTCTTTCTGCTCAGAAAGTCCAAGATGGGGGAGGTATCGGTTCAGGACTGCTGAGAATATAGTAATGGAAATGGTAAGGGATATGGAGACTTATGGCATTAAACATTTTAGCATGGAAGATTCTACGATCAATGGGAAAATGGACCAATTTGAAAAAATGTGCGATTTGGTTTTATTAAAAAAACTTGAAGTAACATGGGGAGGAAAAGCACGTATTGACCTGAGAATGTCCCCGGATTTATTAAGAAAGGCCTATAGAGCAGGATGTAGGGGTTTTATTTTCGGCATAGAAAGCGCTTCGCAGAAGGTCCTTGATCATATGAAGAAAAATGTGCACATATCCGATGTTGAAACAGTTATCTTAAATTCATATCAGGCAGGGATACAGGTAGGATGTTTTTTTATAATCGGATATGTAAATGAAACAGAAACGGATTTTCAGGAGACACTGGAATTCATCAGAAAAAATCATAAATATATACATACCATTTATCAGGGAAACGGACTTTATATCCTGAGCGGGTCCCGCTTGCATGATCGGGCAGAAGAATACGGGATTATCCTGCCTGAATTTTCTCCGGACGGAGAGTGGTGTACAAAGGATGGAATCAATACAAAACATATTCGCACGGACAGATTGAAACGTTTTAACAACCTGGTGAATGAACTTTATCATCGGTAAATAGTTCCTTCTCGATAATAAAGAAATTCTTTCTATAGCATCATTATATGAATAAAAGAATTCTTAAAAAGTGGAATAAATCTTTTAAATATATACAGGATATGCCCATGACGATAAAAGATCATCTTTTACCCGATGAAGAAACGCAAGGTCAAAGAAACACCGTGGGGATATTGTGTCATCAGCCGTTCTATTTCATGGAAATTACGACATCAGGTGAAGTATATACCTGTTGCCCCGGGTGGATAAAATTCCCTATTGGCAACATAAAAAACAATACCATTGCCGAGATTTGGAACGGTAATAGAGCCAGGTACATACGCAGGAAATTATATTTGGGTGAATGGGAGAAAATCTGTAATCCTATTTGCCCCCGTATTTCGGTATATAAACATGATAAACATTTAATACACTACGATTATCTTGAGACATTTGATTGTTTAACTCCCCAACTGATAAGTGAAATAAGAAGCGGTAAGGAGCATCTGAACTCATCGCCAACCGTCTTTAATTTATCAAACTCAAAAATTTGCAACCTTTCCTGCATTATGTGTGACCGTCTTTCACAGGATGATGACCCGCAGGTGATAGAAAAAACGGCCAAGGATATCTTTCAACATCTCCCAAATGCCAGACAACTTGTCCTGTCCGGGATGGGCGATCCTTTTGCACGACCTGATACAAGGGACCTTCTTATGAATTTTGATGGCAGGAATTCTGATTTAAGGATCAACCTGATTACCAATGGATTGCTGCTCCCAAGATACTGGGAAAAAGTCAAACATCAGAAGTTCGGTACCCTATTGATATCCGTAGATGCTTTCAAAAAAGAAACCTATGAGAAAATACGGATAGGAGGCTCATGGGAGGATCTCCTTCAAAGTCTGAAATTAGTAAAAGAAAATAGAGATAAGTTCAGTTCCGTTACACTCAACATGACGGTCATGAGACATAACTATAGAGAGATCCCGGAATTTATTGATTTTGCAGAATCCTACGGATTCGATGCTTCTTTTCAAAGGATACGGGGAGATTATGGCGACCAGAACTTTTTTCAAAAGCCTGATGATCATACTCTCAATGAACTGGGAGAAATCATTATCAACGAGCAATTAAAGCACAGACAGGTTAAAGTTTTTTTTAGTGATTTGCTGGAATTTACTTTTGTGGGATTTACAAGATGTAAACAAAAAGGCGGGGTTAAGGAATATAAAGAAGGTCCGGGCCCTTGTGTCATTTACGATAAAACGCCCGGTGACATAGCAACCCCAGCCGAAGTGAACTTTGGGAACAAGGTCAAATTGGCAGGCATAACGGTAGACAAGCTGTCTCAGAAACAGGTTATGATCGCATATGACTGGCAGATTCTTGATGCCCCCGGTAAGTATAAACAGATTTTCGTCCATTTTACGGATAGTAAAGGAACCATATTATTTCAAAATGATCATGAATTATGTTCCGGGAAGTCTCTTGAATCGATCAAAGGGAAAAGTATTAAAGAGAGCTATGTGATTGATATTCCGGAAACAGCAATTGGTCAGGAGATAAATGTTAGAATTGGAGTATATGTGCCTGAGCCGGACTATCCAAGGCTTACAATAAAATCCTCAGGGGGGATGATAACGGGAGACAACAATACGTATGTAATATTTCAAAAATTAAATTTTTTAGATACCAATCCATAAATTCATAAGGTCACATAGAGGGAAATACACGAAATTATGCCATGAAAGAAAAAACCGACGTTCTTATTATCGGAGCAGGTGTTTCAGGTTGTGCTTCAGCACAGGCGTTGCAGGCACGCGGGATAAAATATCTGCTATTGGAAAAGAACGCGGAGCCTGGAGGACTTACCCGGTCAATCAGTTTGGGAGATGCATCGTTTGATTATACGGGGCATTATCTTCATTTATCCAGGTGGAGCAGTCCCTCACAAATACCTTATGCAAAGCAGAATGACAATGATTGGCATATTGTCAAACGCAAATCATCTGTTTATCTTGATAACTCCTTTATCCCCGCTCCGTTTCAATACAATTTGTGTGCCCTCCCGAAAACCGCGAGGAGGAAATGCATACAGGATTTTCGTAACCGAATATTAGAAAGTAACTCCAGATCTCTGAAAGAATATCTATTATCCGGTTTCGGATCGGGTATGTGCGAACTATTTTTTTTCCCATATATTGAAAAACAGCTTGCAGTTTCGATCGATGAATTATCAGTAAATGCGGTGAACAGGTTCTTTCCATACCCCGACCCTGAAAAAATAGAAAATGGATGCCGGAAAAGAAAAATAAAAATAGATGACGAATATAACGGTTATTTCTGGTACCCAAAACAGAAAGGTATAGGGATATTGGCACAAGGGCTTGCTGAAGGACTTATGCATTTGAGGACATCTTGTCCTATTAAAAAAATATCGCTGAGACGCAAATGTGTTGAGACTGCTTCCGGTGAAATAAGGTATGAAAAATTAATTACATCAATCCCTTTGAAATTGTTCTGTTTAATGTCTGATGACGAGAATCTAAGGGAACTTGGCAGTTTGCTGGCCCATAACCGTGTTCTCTGTCTCAATCTCCTTTTCAATGGGCCTCTATGCAGTGATTTGGAAAAGCGCCACTGGATATACTTGCCGGAGCAGAACACACCGTTTTACCGATTAGGTGTTTATCCGAATATTTATTATCCTTCCGAATCCCTCTCTCAGCGGGGCGTTTATGTGGAAGTATCTTATTCACATACAGCCCCTCTGCCACCTCTTAACGATATAATAGATGAAGTTTTTTGCTCACTTGAAAAACTGTATTGGGCCGATAGAAAGAATTGTATGGTGATTTCGGCAAATTGGATTGAATATGCATACGTATATTTTGATCATCTTCACAAAGAAACTGTTCCGGCGATATGTGAGATACTGCAGAAAAATCAAACCTATCCGATCGGACGGTACGGCCTGTGGGATTACATAAGCATGGAAGACTCAATTGAATCGGGCATTAGGGCCGCAACGGAAATTACGTCATGATCACCTGTTCTATAGTTGTGCCTGTGCATAATGAGGCTGAACACCTGGAAGGTTTTGTTATGGAGTTCTG
>JBAZWR010000094.1:0-11103 GCA_041660325.1 Thermodesulfovibrionales bacterium
ATGCAGAAGTCAGAGTCCGCACCGCTGAGATATATGAAAAACTCGGTAAAAATGACAAGGCAGAGAAGGAATATAGGAAGGCCTTAAGCATCGCTCCTGCAAATCAGGAGGCCAAAACAAGATTAGATAAACTTTTGATTAAAAATAAATGATGAAAACCCCTATTAGATCAAAAACTGCGGATGTGTAAAATAAATTTATTTAACTCGATGATTTCATATGAAAAGATAGTTCATGGTAATTGCATAATAATATTTTGGTAACACATCTATATAAGTACACTATTGTATCGAAAAATAAATTTATTTTGGACATCCGCAGTTTCTCCGACATTTTAATTGTATCTTTCGGATTAAGATTCTCCGTTTGGCAAAGCGGGGTTAGGTCTACGACTCGTAGAAGGGGATTTTAAGAAATAGTCGGAATGATATATAATTAACCAATCGGTTGCATAAAATGACAAATTAAGATCTTGTTTTGCAACGTTTAGGATAACTAATGAGAATAATAAGAAATAAAAAGGAATTAGCGGGTTTTTTACGGGTTCTAAAGGAACGCGCATCAGGCGTTAGCCCTGAGATCGAACAGCGGGTTGACGCCATTCTTGGGGATGTAAAGATCAATGGCGACAGCGCGGTCCTGAAATATACGAAAGCTTTTGACCGTGTCAAGACAAAACGTTTACGGATCCTGCCAAAAGAAATATCGAAATATGCGGCAATGGCGGATAAAGAGGTTTTAAAAGCACTGAAGATTGCCGCAAAACGGATCAGGGCATTCCATGAAAAACAGAAAGAAAAGTCCTGGTCTTTCTACGGAAACGGCGCTTTACTCGGCCAGGTAATAAGGCCGATTGAGCGGGTCGGCGTGTATGTTCCCGGAGGCAAGGCTTCATATCCATCCACCGTATTAATGAATGTCATCCCTGCACAGGTCGCAGGTGTAAGGGAGATAGCGATCTGTGTTCCTGCGCCGGGGGGTGAAATTAATGCAAATGTTATGGCTGCAATCAGTTTGCTCGGCATAAAAGAGGTATACAGGATCGGCGGCGCGCAGGCCGTTGCCGCAATGGCTTATGGAACAAAGACCGTCATGAAGGTCGATAAGATTGTCGGTCCCGGCAACATCTATGTAGCAACCGCGAAGAAGAAGGTCTTCGGGTTTGTCGACATCGATATGATTGCAGGGCCGAGCGAGATACTGATTATTGCCGATAATTCGGCGAACCCCGTTTTTGCGGCCGCAGATTTACTGAGTCAGGCGGAACATGATGAACTGGCGTCTTCCGTTTTGATCACTGATTCAAAAATACTTGCAGATGCCGTTGAAAAAGAACTTCAAAGGCAGCTCGATACGCTAAAAAGAAGAGAGATTGCCTTGAAATCCATCGAAAACTACGGCGCCATTATTATCACAAAAGATATAAAGGCCGCTGTGAAGATATCCAATAATATTGCGCCCGAGCACCTTGAGGTTATGACGAAAAATCCTGATAGTTTTCTGCCGATAATTAAGAATGCAGGCGCCATATTCCTCGGAGAATGGACGCCGGAGGCGTTAGGTGATTATGCGGCAGGCCCTAATCATACCCTTCCGACCGGCAGTACCGCACGCTTTTCATCTCCGCTCGGCGTTTATGATTTTATCAAACGTTCAAGCCTCCTGAGTTTTACCGGGAAAGGATTCATGGAACTTGCAAAAACGGTCAGGACTATTGCAGATGCCGAAGGCCTGGAGGCCCACGGTAATACTATCAGGGTCAGAGAAAAAAATAAAATGCAGGGGGTTTGATGATATTCGGCTGATGAAAGGACCGCTGAAGTAAAAAATTAAATTTGTTTTATCTTTTGAATGATTCCCGTTGTTGAAATGCCTTTAATGTATGGGAGGCTCAGTGTCTCTTTTGCAATATCGGAGCCGACTATATCTTCTTTTTTCCAGTCCCCGCCTTTTACGAGGACATCGGGCCGAATCAGCCTGATCAACTCATAGGGAGTCTCTTCATCGAAGAGGACGACATGGTCTACCATTTCAAGAGACGCCAATACCTCGGCCCTCTGGTCCTGGGGATTTACGGGCCTGCCGGGTTTTATGGCGGATACGGACCTGTCGGAGTTAAGTCCCACAATAAGGACGTCGCCAAGGGTCTTTGCCTCTTTCAGATACCGGATGTGGCCGATGTGGATAATGTCAAAGCAGCCGTTTGTGAAGACGATCTTCCCGCCGTTATTTTTTATTTTTTCAACGGCATTAGTTAAATTTATCCGATCGAGAATCTTACGGCTGATGACCATTAATGAGTTTTCCCCTTGCAAGCTTTAACATTTCTTTTTCACCTTTATAGCAGACCTTATTTATTGCCTCATCAATAGGGAACCAGGATGCGCTGTCTGCTTCCCGGTCATGGTCGGCAAAATCTCCGTTTTCATATTCCATAAGATAAAAGTATACGGTCTTCTTGCATTTTGCATTTTCGCTCTTTAAATAGAACCAGTATGTGATTTCGCCGAGTTTTTCAATGATCCTGCCATGCAGGCCGGTCTCTTCCGAGACTTCTCTGATTGCGGTATTTTCAGGCGCCTCCCCTTTATTGATAGCGCCTTTTGGAAGACACCAGGCGCCGCCGCTTTTTATTCCTATAAGGGCCACGTCGACATTGTCGTCATGCCGGTTGAAGATGACCCCGCCTGAAGACGTCAGAGATTTTAACGTCGCGGGTTTCATTGCGGGAATTGTTTACCGGTGATCAATCTTAAAATATCATTGTAGATCACAACGACCATGAGAGTAAGCAGGATTGCGAGGCCGACCTTCTGACTGACGGAGATGAATTTCTCGCTGAGGGGTTTTTTTCTTACGGCCTCGATGCCTATAAACAGTATATGCCCGCCGTCAAGTATCGGAATTGGAAAAAGATTGACTATACCGAGATTGATGTTGATAATTGCCATGAAGATGAAAAAATTCAATGCGCCCCTTGACGCCTGCTCGCCCGCCATCTGTACGATCATAATTGGGCCGCCTACCGTGTCCATGGGGATAACTCTCTGTACGAGCTTTATTACGGAGACAAGCGTTAATTCCGAGATCTCGACGGTCCTTACAACGCTGTCCTTGAAGGCGGCTGCAACGGACTCTGTTTTAACAATCGTGTTGCCGGATGGCTGTATGCCTATCAGTCCGGCCTCTTTTTCTTCACCGAAGAGATTCTTGATTTTCTTTTTCTCCGGAGTTACGTACATCTGAAGCGTATTATCGCCCCTAATGATCTTGAGATTAAGAGGTTTGCCCGGGCTGTTGCGGATTATATCCGTCATCTCATCCCATTGGGTCAAAGCTTTGCCGTCGATTTCTATGATCCTGTCACCCTTGATAAGCCCCGCATTTTCCGCCGGCGTGTTTGACATTACGGCCCCGATCTCCGGCAGCAAGACCGGCAGACCGTTAAGAAAGCTGAAGAAAAAGATAATCGCTGCAAATACTATATTGAAAAACGGACCTGCAAAGATGATGGCAAACCGTTTCCAGAGAGACTGAAAATTAAATGCAAAAGGTTTCTCTTCCTCCGTAAGTTCATTCTCCGGTGTTTCACCGAGCATTTTCACATATCCGCCGAAAGGTACGGCTGAAATAAGGTATTCGGTGTCTCCATACTGCTTCCCGATGATTTTCGGTCCGAAACCGAGCGAGAATTTCTGGACCCTGACCTTCAGCAGTTTTGCAAAGAGAAAATGTCCGAGTTCGTGGATAAAAATAGTAACGCCCAAAAGTAATATTGCAGATAAAATGCTCATCCTTTTATAAATTCCTCCGCTTTTTTTCTTGCCCATCTGTCGGCCTCGAGCACTACCTCGAGGTCCGTATCGGGCATTACAGAATGGTTGTCCATCGTCTTCCTGATTATAACAGGTATTTCATTGAACCTGATTGAACCTTTGAGAAATGCGTGCACCGCGACCTCGTTTGCGGCATTCAGAACGGAAGGCATCGTGCCTCCGGCCTCAAGAGCATAATATGCATAAGAGAGGCATGGAAATCTCCCCGTGTCCGGTTTATGAAACGTGAGGGTACCGATCTCATGCAATGAGAGATCATTAAGGACATTATCCAGCCTTTGCGGATATGTCAGGGCATACGCTATAGGGCCTTTCATATCAGGGACTGAAAGCTGTGCAAGGAGGCTCCGGTCGTTAAACTCCACCATAGAATGGACAATGCTCTGCGGGTGGATGAGGACGTCGATGTTTTGGGGAGAGAGATTAAACAGGTGCCGGGCCTCTATGACCTCGAGGCCTTTGTTCATAAGGGTTGCCGAGTCGATCGATATTTTCCTGCCCATGTTCCAGTTCGGATGACGGAGCGCATCAGCCGGCGTGATTTTGTCCTGATTCTTTATGTTCTTTCCTGCAAAGGGTCCGCCCGAGGCTGTAAGGATTATTCTCCTTATTGCCGATTTTCCGTGACCTTGCATACATTGAAATATTGCGCTGTGTTCACTGTCAACCGGAAGGATTTTTACACCGTGCTTTTTCGCTTCCCTTAAAACAATCCTGCCTGCCATAACCAATGTTTCTTTGTTTGCAAGACCGATTGTTTTTCCCGCACGAATAGCCGATAATGTAGGGATCAGTCCCGCGGAACCGACAATTGCAGAGAGGACGAAGTCGGACATTCCATGCGCCGCGACTGCCGCAACACCTTTCTGTCCGGACACTATCTCAAGGGAAGCAAACTCTTTTTTTAATCTCTTTTTTAATTCTTTTGCAGCCGCTATATCTGCAACAGCCACAACATCCGGTCCAAAGGCCCGTATCTGCTTTTCGAGAAGGGCGATATTCTTTCCCGCGGTCAGGCCGGCTACCCTGAATTTGTCTCTGTTGGACGAGATGATTTCAAGGGCGCTCCTCCCGATTGAGCCTGTCGATCCGAGTATAATTATCCGTTTCATATTTTTATTATGGCAAGAAGCCAGTAGAGCGCCGGGCCTGCAAACAGAGAGCCGTCTATTTTATCCAGCATGCCTCCGTGTCCGGGGATTATTATACTTGAATCCTTTACGCCTGCATCGCGTTTGAACATAGATTCTATCAGGTCGCCTATAATAGCAACCGCCCCTATAATTATGCCGGTTGTTAATGCCTGCATCAGGCTCAAAGCCGGGATAATAGAGGCCTTCATAATCAGGGCGCCGATCATCCCTCCGAGGAGCGAGCCAAAGGCGCCTGCGACGGTTTTGTTGGGGCTGACTTCCTTATAGAGCCTGCTCTTCCCGAAGCCCTTGCCGATATAATATGCCATAGAATCCGAGGCCCATACCGTCGTATAAAGAAAGATTATCCATTCGGGGCCGATTGTTCTCGCCTGACCCTGAAACAAGATCAGACCCGGCACATACAGGATGCCTGTTAACGGCGCCGCAAGATTGTGCAATGCATATAAAGGGGTCCTTATAACCAGAAGTCTGATAATCATTACCATCATGACGGAGCCGAATAAAACGGTCATGAGAAGGTCCTTCGCATAAAACGACGAGCCTAAAATTGCGATTCCCGAAAGAAGACCGGCATATTTCAAGAGGCCCGATACGCGGTACATGGAATAGAATTCCCATTGGGCCATGAATGATACGACCGCCATGAGACAGAAAAAATATCCTGTCGGGAGGCGCATTATATAAAGATACAGGAGAGGGATGACGATGGCCGCAACGGCAAGTCTTTTAAAATGCATTGCGCCTCGCCGGTACGGCGCCGAACCTGCGGTCTCTCCGCTGATAGTCCTGAATGGAGAGCAGGAATTCGTCTTTGTTAAAATCAGGCCAGAGCGTGTCGGTAAAATAGAACTCCGAATAGGCGGCCTGCCATAGAAGGAAATTGCTGATACGCATCTCTCCGCTTGTCCTTATAATGAGGTCCGGAGGAGGATTGCCCGCCGTGTCAAGATAAGACTCAAAAACCTCTTCCGTAAGATCGTCGGGCTTTATTCCTGAAACCATGACCTTTTTTATCGCCCTCATGATCTCATTCCTGCCGCTATAGCTGAGGGCGGTGGTGAGGACCATGCCTTTGTTTGAAGAAGTTTTTTCTTCCGCATCTTTCAGAATGGCCTGTATGTGATCGGGAAGCCTCGGGATATCTCCGATGGATTTGAATACGACGCCGTTCTTCATCAGTTTTTCAAGTTCCTTTTTCAGGTATAACTCAAGAAGCTTCATCAATGTAGTTACTTCCGTAGAGGGTCTCCGCCAGTTTTCAGTAGAGAAAGCATAAATAGTCAAAGCTCTGAGGCCGAGTTCGGTTGCAACCTCGATAATTTCCTTTGACCTTTCAACTCCCCGTCTGTGGCCTTCTATCCTCGGAAGACCGCGCAGTTCGGCCCACCTGCCGTTTCCATCCATAATAATGCCCACATGTTTTGGTATGCGACCGTTTAATAACATCCGACTGACCTACATCCTTTTTAATGAATATATGTAGAGTTCCGTCTTTACCGGATTTTCGCCCTTCATGATACTGCCCGGTCTGATGCCGAATAAAGGTCCTGAAAGAACAATGACCGTATAACCGGCAGCGTCATAATCAAAAACAGGGCCTGTTATATTGTCTATAAGTACGTTTTCCTCCATGGAAACGCCGTTCCACCGGAGGCTTTTTATACGGGAGCTGCTGAAACCAAGACCTTTTACCATCTTCAGCAAAGGGTTCCTTTCGACCGACAGGACCCGATTGTCCTTAAGGAACAGTCTGTCTTTAATCGACCATTCCCCCCTGTCAGTGACTATTGAAGGAGACCACTTGCTGAAGGTTGTGAGAAACCCTCCGTTTTTAGTTTTGCTTTTCCATATCCTTGCATCTTTGCCGTCATAGACATTCAGGTATCCGTCTTGATCATATGCAACAATCAATCTGCCATTCCGGGGGTCGTCAAGGTAAACAAAGTCGTAGATATTCACCCCTTTAGGCAGTTTTATTGCCGCCCCCTTTTTGTATGCTCCATCCCATGAAATTGTAAAAACCGCTCCGTCAAAACCTTCGGCGCGGGAATATGACTGTCCGATCAATCCATTGTCCAGTTTACGCAGAAACCCCTTGTCCTGATAAAGGAGAACGAATTCGGAATTTTTTAACTCATAAATATAAGAATTAACCTCGTTCCCTTTCATAGACGTTATAATTATCTCGTCTCTGCCGTTTTTGTTCATGTCAAGAGTTTCAAGCCAAAGGTGTTCGTCAAGCCTGGAGCCTTTTATCCTGAGTCCGCCCAGTGCGGGCTGAAGGTCGGCGCCCAGATTATAGAACAGTACATCCTTGCCGTCGCTTAAGGCGATCTCCTTTTTGCCGTCACCGTCAATATCACCGGTTACCATGAGTTTTGCGTCAATGGGAAGGTCGAGTTGAAGCGAGGCTTCCTTCTTTTTAATCTTGAAGAACTCCTCGCCGAATCTGAGTTCTTTGGCAAGGTCGGCGTTGACATTCGTTTCTATCTCTGAAAATTGTATGCCGTCAGAGACATAGTAAAGCCGCTGAATTAAAGCGTTTCCTGACGGTCCCTGTTTTGAGAACAGATACAGCGCAACATCCGCTTTCAGCCGTCTTGCTTCTTCTAAAATTTTAGACGGATCATCAGCTTCAAGATTCGTATCTATGATATTGAAGCGATCCGTTTCTTTAAGTTTTCTGTAATAGGAGTCGGAAAGCTGCCAGTCCATGTCCTTTGACTGACAGAAGAGCAGGTTGACCTTTACCTCGGATATCCTTATTTTATCGCCTTCTTTTGCAATGCCCCGGATAACGCTGCCGGAGGCTGAATCATTGCCGGTTTCCTTTATCTCGACCTGCCCGATCAGCGACTCCAGGTTCCCCAGCGGCTGTTTTGTTACGGGGTGTTTAAACGGGGCCTCTTCTCTAAGTATGTTGAACCTCATTCCGGCTCTGACGGAATCCTTTGCGCCGATATTTACGGTGACTTTTTTGTCTTCAACAGTTATTATCCTGCCGTTCAGGGGTTTAAAGAGGGCCGCCGTGTCATCCCGCATTTTGTCGAGGGGGTTGTCAGCGGCATAAACATTTACGCAGAGAGCAAAGAGCAAAGAACAAAGGACGGAAAGCAAAGAGTATATGGGATACCATGCCCCGCTTTTTCCGCTCCGCTCCGCAAATTTTACATCTTTCATTTTATATTTTGCATTTTGCATTGTTTCGTTTTATTACCTCCCGACTGCAAGTCTTTCAATCAAAGGATATGGAAGAAGTGCCTTTCTCATCTTATCCTGGACCGTCTTTATATCATAAGGGATTCTGATAATTTCTACCCGCTCATAATCTATGACTGCAAAGGACGCCCTCGGATCACCGTCTCTGGGTTGTCCGACGCTTCCGGCATTGATAATATATCTGCCGCCTTCCCTGATTTGCGCCCCGTCTTTATAAGTGACAAGCTCTCCCGAAGCGACCCTCTCTATGATAAAGGGTTGATGGCTGTGTCCGAGAAAACAGAACCTTGTATCAAAATCGTAAAAAGTCAGCTCGGCGTCCCGATGCGATAACAGATAATGCCATTCCTCCGGTCTTTGGGGCGTTGCATGCACGAAGAAAGCATCCTGATTTTTGTCTTCACTTATGAGAGGGAAGGACCTTAGAATTTCTTTATTTTTCTCTTCGGTCACTTCCGACGTCCATTCAACGGCACGACGCGCATATTCGTTAAAACAGGATATATCGGACAGTCCGATAACGCCCCAGTCATGATTTCCCGCAATAAGGGTCTTGCAGCATCCTGAAAGTATTTCTATGCACTCGTTGGGGCTCGGGCCATATCCTACTGCGTCGCCGATGAATACGACGTCCTGAATTCCCCTGTGTTCTATATCACTCAAAACGGTTTCGAGCGCATCAAGGTTTGAATGGACGTCGGAGATGACGGCGTACTTCATCAAACCTTGCCGGCTTCTTTAGCCAGTTTATCAAGAACTCCGTTCAGAAAAGAAGCGGCTTCGGCAGAGGAGTACTTTTTTGCTATCTCTAAGGCCTCATTGATCGTTACGGCATAGGGGATATCCTTCCTGTGAAGAATCTCATAAGCTGCAAATCTCAGGATATTTCTGTCAACTGCAGCCATCCTTTTTAAAAACCAGTTTTCAGTTGCCTTTTCGATTATACTGTCTATCTCATCCAGACTTTCCAGCGTGCCTTTTACCAGTTTCTCTGTGAATTCCTTGATATCCCTCGATTCTTTTTTACCCGACCAGAATTCTTCGAGGTCTTTTCTCTCAAGCTCCCTTTTGGTAAAATCAATCTGGAACAGCAACTGGAGCGCATATTCACGGGCCTTGCGACGCTTCATCTCACAGATTTTTCAGGAGCCGGGCCATTTCGATGGCCGTCAGCGCGGCGTCCCAGCCTTTATTGCCGCTTTTTGTGCCTGCCCTTTCAACGGCCTGCTCGATAGTATCGCATGTTAAAACGCCGAAGGCCACGGGGACACCGGTTTCCATGGAAACCGTGGCGATGCCTTTCGACACCTCTGCGGAAATATAGTCAAAATGGGGTGTTGCTCCACGTATTACGGTCCCGAGACATATTACGGCATTATA
The DNA here is from genome assembly GCA_041660325.1 of Thermodesulfovibrionales bacterium. Classification (GTDB taxonomy): domain Bacteria; phylum Nitrospirota; class Thermodesulfovibrionia; order Thermodesulfovibrionales; family SM23-35; genus DYFC01. The sequence goes on from JBAZWR010000094.1 coordinate 9,593, forward strand.
TGTCTCCTTTGCAGCCATCTTCTTAGCGATCAGAGGTATCTCGAAAGAACCCGGAACTTTGACAATATCTATATCTTCTTCTTTTACCCCGTGCCGTACAAGGGCGTCCTTTGCCCCGTCAAGCAGTTTGCCGGTTATAAACTCATTAAACCTGCTGATGACTATACAGAACTTTAAACCTTTTGCCTGAAGGTCGCCTTCAATAATCTTCATAAATTCCTCCCTTTATGAACAGTTCAAACCGCTTAAACGGTTTGAACTGTTAAGATAATCCTTTTGTTTACACATTTTCCAGCATATGACCGAGTTTCTTCTTTTTAGTTTTTAGATAGACAATGTTCTTTTCGTTGGGATTTGTCTCTATGGCAATCCTTTCGACAACCTTCAGACCATAACCTTCCAAACCGATGATCTTCTTGGGGTTGTTGGTCATGAGTTTCATCTTCCTTACGCCGAGATCGACGAGTATCTGCGCGCCGATACCGTAATCCCTCAGGTCGGGCTTGAACCCGAGCTTGATATTCGCTTCAACGGTGTCAAGCCCTTTATCCTGTAATTCATAGGCTTTCAATTTATTTAACAGGCCGATACCGCGGCCTTCCTGTTTCATATAGAGGATAACGCCTTTACCCTCTTTTTTAATCCTTTCCATAGCCTTATGGAGCTGATCGCCGCAATCGCAGCGTTTTGAGCCGAAAACATCTCCCGTAAAACACTGTGAGTGCACCCTTACAAACACTTCATCCGACGGTTTTATTTCTCCCTTAACAAGGGCTATATGGACATTGTCATCCACTATATTTCCGTACGCAATAGCGGTAAATTCTCCGCCGTATACGGTCGGCATTTTCACCGAAGCAAGTCTCCTGACAAACGATTCCGTCCTCATCCTGTATTTGATGAGGTCCTTTATGGTGACTATTTTCAGGTCATGTTTTTTTGCAAATTCAATTAGCTCGGGCACCCTTGCCATGGTGCCGTCCTCGCTCATTATTTCACAGATAACACCCGCCGGATAGAGCCTCGCCATTTTTGCCAGATCAACGGAGCCTTCCGTCTGTCCGGCCCTCTGAAGCACCCCGCCCCGTCTTGCCCTGAACGGGGAGATATGTCCCGGCCTTGCAAGGTCCTCCGAAGTTGTTTTGGGGTCAATCGCCGTCAGTATGGTCTTTGCCCTGTCGGCGGCAGATATGCCTGTTGTGACACCTTTTTTTGCCTCGATGGACACGGTAAATGCGGTCCCGAACGCCGAAGTATTATCATCGGTCATCATGGGAAGCTTCAGTTCCTCGAGCCGTTCAGGCGTGAGCGAAAGGCATATAAGCCCGCGTCCGTATTTCGCCATAAAATTAATCGCCTCAGGTGTGATCTTTTCCGCGGCCATGCAGAGGTCGCCCTCGTTTTCCCTGTCTTCATCATCGACAAGGATGACCATCCTGCCGCGTTCTATATCCTCAAGCGCTTCGTCGATAGTATTGACTTTATATTTTTCCATAATTCCGCAGCTCCCT
>JBAZWR010000095.1:0-11086 GCA_041660325.1 Thermodesulfovibrionales bacterium
TGAATGAGTTTATTGATAAAAGGAGGTTTGAGGCCGTGATGCTCGGCTGGCAGATAGGGCTTGACCCGGACCAGTATGATATCTGGCATTCGAGCAAGACAAAGGAGAAGGAATTTAATTTTGTGGGCTACAATAACCCTGAAGTAGACGAACTCCTTGAGAAAGGCCGCAGGTCATTTGACATAGAAGAAAGGAAAAAGGCATATTTCCGGATTCAGGAAATATTGGCAGATGAACTGCCGTATATCTTTTTGTATGTGCCGGACGCCACGCCGATTGTACATGCGAGGTTCAGGGGCATTAAACCTTCTCCCATAGGAATCAGCTACAATCAGCCCAAGTGGTATGTGCCGAAACCATTACAGAAACATGCGATGGAGCCTTAACTCATCAGTCGCATAATATGAAAAGCAGACATGATAAAAAAATTTTTGAATGCGACAAAAGATAACCCATATTCACCTGACGGCACTTTTAACCTAATGTGTACTTTGGATAAAAGCATATCGAACAGTGACAATAGTACATTATGGAGTCGTCCGCACTCAGGCGGATTCGCCGAGGAGAACCAAATAACTTTTTTATCATATCTACCTTTCATATTTAAAAAATGTTTTGTACCGTTTAATATAATCTTCGTAAATAAAAAACAAAAATGATACGGTATCTTTTAAAAAGAGTCCTTGAAATGGTCCCTACCTTATTCGGGATTACCCTGATCTCGTTCCTCATCCTGCATCTGGCGCCCGGCAAGCCGACGGATGTGCTCTCTGATTTTAATCCCAAGATCACGCCCGAGGCGCGGGAAAGGCTTGAGAAGATGTACAACCTTGATAAACCCATAGTAGTGCAATATGGCCTCTGGCTGAAGAAGATCGTGAAACTCGATTTCGGCGAATCCTTTTCAACGGACAGGCGTCCCGTCCTGGACAAAATCTGGGATAGAAAACAGCCTTTGCCGGACAGAAGATTATTCATTACATTCATGCTGAATCTCATTACCATGGTTATAATACTTTCCATTGCAATACCCCTGGGTATTTCATCCGCAACACATCAGTACTCGCTTTATGATAAGTTGACGACAACATTTGTCTTTTTGGGTTTTGCCATGCCTTCGTTCTGGCTTGCCCTTCTGCTGATGATATTTTTTGGAATACACCTGGACCTGCTTCCCCTGTCCGGACTGAAATCCATGAACTACGATTCACTTTCTTTGTTCGGAAAGATACTCGACAGGATCAATCATCTCATCCTTCCTGTCTTTGTATCCGCCTTTACCGGTCTTGCCGGAGATTCACGGTATATGAGGAGCAGCATGCTTGAGGTCATAAAGCAGGATTATATTACCGTTGCACGGGCAAAGGGCCTTCCTGAAAAAAAGGTGATCTATAGCCATGCGCTTAAAAATGCCATACTGCCGCTTATCACATTGATCGGACTTTCAGTCCCCGGCCTGATAGGAGGAAGCGTGATAATGGAGAGCATCTTCGGGATACCCGGCATGGGGCAGATGTTTTTTATGAGCGTTATGACGCGGGATTATCCGATGGTGATGAGCCTTCTCACAATCGGGGGCGTACTAACATTGGCAGGCAACCTGCTGGCTGATATCGGTTATATGCTTGCAGATCCGAGGATAAGGGCAAAGTAAGAAAATGGATTCGCCCGGGAGATTGTTCTGGAGAAGGTTCAGCAGGAATAAACTTGCACTGGCAGGCGGCATTATCGTGGCCTTTCTTTTCTTTGTCGCAATACTGGCGCCCTTTGTCTCTCCGTACGATCCCAATGATATTGACAGAAAACACATCCTTGAACCACCGGGCATACAACACCCTCTTGGCACGGATGATCTGGGCAGGGATGTCTTAAGCAGGATGATATGGGGGTCGCAGATATCCTTATCAGTCGGTTTTGTTGCCGTCGGCATATCTGTTGTTATGGGAATGATATTCGGGTCTCTCTCGGGATATTACGGGGGATGGATGGACAGGATCATCATGAGATTTATCGATATCATGCTGTCTGTTCCTACTTTTTTCCTGATCCTTGCGGTAATAGCATTCATCGGATCAAGCATATGGAACATTATGATAATCATAGGCATTACTTCATGGATGGGAGTTGCCCGTCTTGTAAGGGCGGAGTTCCTGTCATTAAAGGAACGTGAATATGTGCTTGCCGCCAGGGCTGTCGGGGCAAGCAATATGCGGATTATCTTCAGGCATATAATGGTGAACAGCCTTGCGCCGGTGCTTGTTTCAGCCGTTCTCGGCATTGCAGGCGCCGTGCTTGTAGAGTCGTCCCTGAGCTTTTTGGGAATAGGCGTTCAGCCTCCGACTCCAAGCTGGGGGAACATACTTACATTAGGGAAGGACAACATGGAAACGGCATGGTGGCTTTCCGTTTTTCCGGGGCTTGCAATTCTGATTACCGTGCTCGGATATAATCTTCTCGGCGAAGGGGTCAGGGACGCCCTTGATCCGAGATTATGGGGAGCGGAATCAGAATAGATGGCATGAAACGAGTCTGCCTTCCAACCGCTTTATTTCGGGCACAATCTGATCGCAGACGTTTATTCTTTGAGGACATCTTGGATGGAAAGGGCAGCCGGGCGGGATATTTATCGGGCTTGGAACATCACCCTTCAGTATCTTTCTTTTCTTGCCGTCAGGTTTTATTTTGGGCGCCGAAGAAAGCAACTCAATCGTATAGGGGTGTAAAGGGTTATTGAAGAGGTCTTCAGTCTTTGCATGTTCAACAATCTTTCCGAGATACATAACCGCCACCTCGTCACTGAAGTATCGGACCACCCTCAGATCGTGGCTTATAAAAAGGAAGGATATCTTAGATTCTTTCTGCAATTCCTGAAGTATATTCAGTATCTGCGCCTGAATAGACACATCCAGCGCTGAAAGGGGTTCATCGGCAATGAGCACCTTTGGAGATACTGCCAGCGCCCGCGCAATGCATATCCTCTGGCGCTGGCCGCCGCTGAATTCGTGAGGATAACGGTTCATGGCGTCTGCCTGCAGCCCTACCTTGCCGAGAAGGTTGACAACATAGTCGCCGTATCCGGATCTATCGACAATCTTATGCACTTTCAACGGCTCCGAGACGGTATCAAAAACGGTCATTCTCGGATTCAATGACGCAAAAGGGTCCTGAAAAATGATCTGGACCGATTTCCTGAATTGCCGGAGTGAATCTCCCTTCAGCGTCTGAATATCATTGCCCTGGAATGAAATCTTTCCCGAAGTCGGCGGGGTCAGTCTGAGGATGAGCCTTGCAACCGTGGATTTCCCGGATCCGCTTTCACCTACCAAAGAGGAGACGGCGCCGTCTTTGACCGAAAAAGTAACGCCGTCCACGGCCTTCAGCCATTCCTGTTTTGAAAAGGCCTTTTTCTTGACAGGGAAGTGTTTTTTCAGGTCCTCTACGTCTATAATTCCCATTTCATTTCCTCCGCCCTGATACACCTTGAGAAATGACCGGTGGAAATTTCTCTTAATACAGGCTCTTCTTTCAGACAGTCGGAGATCTTATAAACGCACCTGTCCGAAAACTTGCACCCCGGAGGAAGCCGGTCGGGCCGGGGAACGTAGCCTGGAATAGGTTTAAGAGGAATGCCTTTCGTTTTTGGGAGGGATTCAAGGAGTCCGATGGTGTAAGGATGTTTAGCGTCAGATAAGATATTCGATACGCGTGACGCCTCCATAATCCTTCCGGCATACATCACAGCAGCCCTGTCCGCATTTTCCGCTATAACTGCAATATCATGTGTTATCAATAAAATCGACATATTCTTTTCCTGTTTGAGATCCATGAGGAGTTCAAGTATTTGGGCCTGAATCGTAACATCCAGCGCCGTGGTCGGCTCGTCGGCAATCAGAAGGGAAGGGTTGCAGGCGATAGCCATTGCGATCATGACCCTCTGTCTCATGCCGCCGGACATCTGATGGGGATATTCCCTGACCCTGATTTCAGGCGAAGGTATACGTACGGCTCTCAGGAGGTCCGTCGCCCTGCCCATAGCCTCCTTTGTTGAAAATCCCTCGTGGGTTGTGAGCATTTCGGATATCTGATACCCGATGGTGAGCACGGGATTCAAAGAGGTCATCGGCTCCTGAAAGATCATTGAGAGTTCTTTTCCCCTCAACTTTCTCATCGACTCGTTGTCAAGCTTCAGGAGGTTTCTGCCGTTATAAGAAATCTCACCTTCGGAAAGGGCATTCTGCGGCAGGATTCCCATAATAGACAGGGCCGTTAGGCTTTTGCCGCAGCCGCTCTCTCCGACAAGACCGAAAACCTCGGACCTATCGATCGAGAAATTGAGGTTGGTTACTACCTGTAAAGGATGCTTTTTCGCTCTGAATGATATGTTAAGGTCCCTGACGGCGAGGAGGGACACGACAGGTTACTTTTCTCCCTTTTTCAGAAGACTCAGATAGGTTTTTGCTTCTTTCAGTTCCGGGATCTTTTTAATCGCCTTTTCCCATTCCTCAAAGGCAAGCCTTGTAAGCCCTTTAATGTAATAGCTCAGGCCGAGTTGTACCCGCGCCGGTCCGTATTCAGGATTCAGTTCTTTTGCCTTTGCAAAATGTGAAATGGCGTCTTCCAGGCGTCCTTTATTTCTCAATGCCATTCCAAGCTTTGTGAGCACGTCCGGAAGCCGTGGAAACAGTTTTATTGCTTTATTGAATTCTTCTATCGCTTCATCGTTCATGCCGAAATCAAGATATATATTGCCGATCTTAAAATGCTCGTTGGCGATCTTTCCGGCGATAAACGGATCAATAGCGGCAGGCGTCGGATGCGCCCTCTGCGCGGCAAGGGAAAAAACCTCCCGGGCTTTTTTAAACTCGCCCATATCATTATACGCAATGACAAGGTTTAACGAGGCTTCGGTATAATTGGGATTTATTTCGAGGGCCCGCTTGAAATAGGCTGCAGCCTGTATGAAATTGCCTTTCAGATGGAAAATCATACCGAGCTTGTTATGGACGTCGGCATATCCGGGATTTGCGCTGATGACATTTTTTAAAAGGGGTTCGGCTTCAGAGTATTTCCCCTCCTCAAAAAGCTGTATAGCCCGATCATGGAGTTCATTTGTAAGTTGTTCCATATTTCTTAAAAGTATAGGTAGTAAAAGAATTGTTTGTCAACCTGAAAAATATATTCAGCGTAACCGTTCAGCCCGGATTATTTATAGCGAACTCTGTTCCGGGTCGCGTAGTTGCCAAAGCCCTTCGCTTTTATTATTATTTATCCATGAGCAGCGAATACAAGTACCTGAAATTCGGGCGCTTCCTCCTCGACAAAAAACTGATAACGGCAACGGATGTTATCAATGCCAGGATTCTTCAAAAAAGCACTAACCTCATGATAGGACAGCTTGCCAGATCAAAAGGACTGCTTTCCGGAGAAGCGGTAGAAAAAATATTGGTCCTTCAGGAAGACACCTATGAAAAATTCGGAGAGATTGCCGTCAGAGAAAACTATCTGACGATAAAGCAGGTCGGGGCGCTTCTAAAGGAACAGCAAGACGGCTACATCTTTTTTGGAGAAGCCCTTGTTCAGCTTGGGGTTATATCCGAAGCGCAGCTCATTGAATGGCTGAAAGAATTCAACCGCATAAAGCTTGAGAGCGCTACGTCTTAAAGCCTGTATGCATCGCTACAATCCCGCCTGACAGAATCTTGTATGAGACTTCCTTCCATCCCGCGGATTCAATTAATTTCACCAGGTCCTTTGGCGGAGGAAAATCTTTTATAGTATTGCCGAGATATTCATAGGCGGCAGAATCCGAGCCGAGGAGTTTTGAAATTAACGGTGCAAATTTTGTTAAGTAAAAGAAATATATTTTGGAGAAAACCGGATTTACAGGCCGACTGAACTCAAGGCAGACGAAGCGCCCGCCAGGTTTGGTTACACGGTAAAATTCCTTTAGCGCCTTCAGCCTGTCATTGATATTTCTCAAACCGAATGTAATAGTTATCGCTTCATACTGTTCATCTTTGTAAGGAAGTTTTTCGGCATTGCCTTCCCTGAAGGTGATTAAGTCCCGGAGTTTGGCGTCTTCAACTTTTTTCCTGCCGGCATTAATCAGATCGCGGGAAAAATCCAGGCCGTCGATATGAGCTTTGCCTTTCCAGAACCTGCAAAGTTCGATAGCCATATCGCCTGTGCCTGTGCAGACGTCAAGGATTCTGCTGCAGAGAAGCTTCCCGGTCTCACGCGCCACCTTTCTTCGCCATCCGAAATCAAGCCCAAGGCTCAATACATGATTGAGCAGATCATACCGTCCCGCGATATTCGAGAACATCTGCGCGACTTTTTTTGCGTCCCGTTCTTTATGGTCAACGAGGTTCATTTTAACAACGTCTTCTTTCTCAGCTTCGCGCATTGACAACTCTTATTCTTCATATTTTTAATCCGTCTCAAGCTCTCAATACTTATCTTCCCGACATTTCCCGCTTCCTGATAGAAAATATCTTTCAGCTCTTTATGGCGCCACTCGGGTTTGATCCCTTCGGCCCGGTTGACTATCATATAAAGCCCTGCGTAACAGGCGCCGATCTCTCTTGCCAGATATATTTCGGGACATAGGGTCTGACCGACCACGTCGCCTCCGAGGGTATCGATCATCCTTACTTCGGCGCGGCTTTCAAAATGCCTGCCGTCGGTCACGGCATAGACTCCCCGATAAACCGCTCTTTCATTAAACATCCTTTTACTTGTTCGGGCAAGAACGGCTGCAAGGTCAGGGCAGACCGGGTCCCGCATTATAAGCAGGTATTTATCGGAGAGGCGGACGTCTTTGCGCATGGAAAGATCAATATAGTCATCAGGGATAATAAAATCGCGCAGTTTGAAATCCAGGTTGATCGAACCTACCCCTCCTTCTGCAAGGATATTCTTCACCCCGGCCTGTTCAAATACCCGGAAGACCTGTCGGGAAGCATCAGCCCGTTTAACATTCGGCCGCCAGCCGTGCATCTTCATCGTCAAGACTGTTTCATCATCAACGGTTAATATGGTAAATTCAGGACTTTCTCCGAAAGGGGTCGCAAAGGATTTTCTGTCTAAGACCCTGACCCCTGGAAGTTTGAGGTCTTCAGGAAAATTCATCGCAAAGGTGCTCGAACCGCCGATAAAGGCGAGGTTTGCTTTCGGGATTTCAGGGTTCATAAACCTTCAATATCTTAAACTCCGTATCCCTCAATGCCGGCGTTTTTCCCGCCTTATTTATCAAATCAACCATCTCTTCGACCGTAATCTTATGAGACACGCCTGCCGCCTTAACTACATTCTCTTCTATCATGATGCTGCCGAGGTCGTTTGCGCCGAATGAGAGACAGACCTGTCCTATATCTTTTCCCTGCGTGACCCATGATCCCTGGACATTCTGAAAATTATCGAGAAATAAACGACTGAGAGAAAGTGTCCTCAGATATTCAAGGGATGAGATTGACTTGCCGCCCAGGGCCGTATTGCCCGGCTGGAATGTCCATGGAATAAAGGAGAGAAAGCCGCCTGTCCCGTCCTGCAGGTCGCGGATTTTTTGCAGATGTTCGATCCTGTCACCGACGGTTTCGACCGTGCCTATCATCATGGTGGCTGTTGTCTTCATCCCCAACTTATGGGCTTCTCCCATAACTTCCAGCCACTTTCCGGAACCGATTTTCTTCGGGCTGATCCTTTGTCTTACCGCATCGACTAAAATCTCCGCACCTCCGCCCGGCAGGGAATCAAGCCCCGCGCTTACAAGTTCTTTCAAGGTATCGGCGATAGACAGTCCTGATGACTCCGATAAATAGACGACCTCCGGAGGGGAAAGGCTGTGAAGCCTTATTGTGAACTTCTTTTTTATCTCTTTAAACATATTAGTGTAGTAATCTATTTTCAGATCAGGATTGATCCCTCCCTGAAGCATCACCTGCGTGCCGGACAGTTCAATTGTCTCCGCGACCTTTTTGTCTATTTCCTCCCGAGTTAAAACGTAGGCTTCGGGATGGTCCTTTGCCCTGTAGAATGCGCAAAATGAACATTCGTTCCGGCATATATTTGTGTAATTGATGTTGCGGTCTATCTGAAAAGTTGCAACGCCCTCAGGATGTTTTTTCCGGCAGACATTATCCGCTGCCCTGGCAAGGTCGAGCAAGTCGGCTTCCTGAAAAAGCAAAACCGCCTCATCAAAGCTTATTCTTTCTTCAATAGATTTATCGAGAATCCCGTTTATCTTCATGTTCTTACCCTCGGACGGATATTAATAAATTCAAGCTCGGGGACCGTATCAAGCTCTCCGATCCCGGCTGCCATTTGATAAAAACAAAGCAGCCCTTCCTGATAACCCTTTCCGAAATTAAAATGGAGAGACCTGAAGTAATCCATAAGAAAAGACGGGGTGAAAGGTTCCCATTTTGAGGCATATTCGGCTATCTCCGGCAGGTGCTCCATCGAGTAGTCCATCGATTTTTTGAAGCTCTCAAGAACATATTCACACAACCCGCTTTTTGTCTCGGCAAAGCCCCGGTTGACGGCCCAGACGGCATATACCATTTTTTGGCCGGTCAGCTTTTTCCACTCGGTCCCTAAATCGTACAGAAAGAATTCCTTTCGATTAACATAATATTTCAGGGCAATATCTCCGATAAGCAAGGCTGCATCGGCATCTGCAAGCATCCTGTCCAGGTCCGGAGGACAAACGGTATATTCAGGCTGGACCTCGTATCCGCGGCTCAGGATTAATTTCAACAAGACTTGCGATGTGGCGGATGTTGAGGTAAGTGCGATCCTCTTTCCCGATAAATTTTCTATAGGAAAGCGGCTGATGAGTAGAATGCTCTTCACCTCGCTATAAGAACTTACCGTAAAATCGGGCAGGAGAATGAGCGACTCATGGTGGCGGGCATACTCAATGGACGAGATAGGAGATATATCAAGATTCCCGCTGATCAGAAGGTTGTTCAGTTCGGTGGGGGTCCCCTTTATGAGGTCTACATCAAGAAGCGCGGAGCTTTTTACCAAACCATAGTAAAGAGGCAGGCAGTTCAAAAACTGTATATGTCCGACCTTAGGCTTCAATTGCCGCTCCTTGTCCTTTACGATCAAAAACCTTAACTATGTTGTAAAGCGTGTCACGTTCTACCGGGGTTTTCCCTGCAGCATAGATCAAATCCAATAATTCTTCCCGTGTTATTGCCTGTGCGGTATCCGCTCCGGCAGCATGGGTTATCTTCTCCTCCACCACCGTGCCGTCCAAATCGTCGACGCCGAATAGCAGAGAAAGCTGAGCAACCTTTATTCCGAGCATGATCCAGAAAGCCTTGACGTGAGGGAAGTTATCGAGCACCAGTCTTGAAACCGCGAGCATCTTCAGATTCTCAAAGGCCGTCGGTTTCCTGAAATCGGGAAGCTGTGTGTTCTGCGGATGGAAAGGCAGAGGGATAAAAGACTGAAAGCCGCCTGTTTCATCCTGCAATTCTCTTAACCTTATAAGATGGTCGATTCGCTCCTCTATCGTTTCAACATGTCCGTAAAGCATGGTCGCATTCGATTTAAGGCCGAGTTTATGGGCTGTCCGCATGACGTCAAGCCATTCATCGGCGGAAGCCTTTTTCGAGCAGACCGATTCCCTCACCCGATGGTTCAGTATTTCAGCTCCTCCGCCGGGCAATGAACCCAGCCCCGCCTTTTTAAATTTAATCAGGACATCCCTTATTGAAAGGTTTGCGATTTTTGCGAAATAGGCGATTTCAACGGCAGTGAATGCCTGGATGTGGACCTCCGGCATAAGCTCCTTCAAACGTGCAATAACCTCAAGATAGTAATCGAAAGGCAGGTCGGGATGCAATCCGCTGACAATATGAAATTCGGTGATGCCGATATCCCGCGCTGAACGGGCTACCTCCATAACCTCGTCAATAGTCATTGCATAAGCGTCGTTATCTTCTTTGTCTCTGCTGAAAGCACAAAACTTGCAGCGGGAAACACAGATATTGGTCAGGTTGATATGACGATTGGCATTAAAATAGGCGTAATCACCTGACTTTTTCTTCCTTACTTTGTCGGCAATCTGCCCGATTGAAAGTATGTCGTTTGACTCCATAAGGGCTAATGCGTCTTCTTTTGTAAGCCTTATCCCTTTTTCCGCTTTTTCCGCAATTTCACCTAGATTATTTTGCAACATTTTCTTTTCTCCAACCTTTAAATAAAGTATGTTCAATCCTTAAAAGGTTCAAAACCTTGCCTACGATAAAATTTACCATGTCATCTATTGTCCCGGGGTGATGATAAAAGGCCGGCATTGCCGGGAGTATCTGCGCCCCTGCCCTTGCAACCTTTACCATATTCTCAAGATGTATCAGACTGAGCGGGGTCTCACGCACGACAAGTATCAACGGCCTTCTTTCTTTAAGCGCTACATCAGCCGTTCTCTCAAGCAGATTGCCGGAAATACCGTTTGCTACGGCGGCAAGCTTTCCCACACTGCAGGGTATGAGAACCACGGCTTCAGGCGCGCAGGAACCGCTCATAAACGGGGCTTCAAAATTATCATTCTCCCAGACTCTTATCCGGTTACTGATTTTTGATAATCCGAGTTTTTCCATTTTTTCAAAGCCCGGAACTCCAAGCTCTTCCTGCATCACCATTTTGCCCGCGGAAGTGATAACCACATCAACAAGGTGCTTCTTTAATGCAAGCTCCCGGATCAGTCGTATTCCATAAATGCTTCCGCTTGCCCCCGTGATTCCTATGACATAGTTAGACATGCGACCTCCCGAAAATAACTTCAACGGCAACAAAACAGAACATCAAAACACTGATGACCCCGTTCATTGTGAAGAAAGCCATATTAAGTCTTGATAAATCGTTTGCCTTGATAATGCTGTTTTCATACGCCAGAAGAACTGCCGTAACAAACATGCCGGTAAAATAAATGGGGCCTAAATTCATTCTAATGCCGAGCCAGCTTAATAATGCTATTGATATAATGTGAAGCAGCTTGGTCAGCACAAGAGATCCCCTGACGCCGAACCTGGCGGGGATTGAAAAGAGATTATTCTGCCGGTCGAAGTCCAGG
>JBAZWR010000096.1:0-11013 GCA_041660325.1 Thermodesulfovibrionales bacterium
TGAAAGTCGAAGTAACCGTTAATGACGGTACCGGTGTAATCTCTGACGCCAAATGCACAGGCAATCTCTTCAGGGGCTTCGAGCTGATCATGAACAAGAGGGACCCGAGAGATGCACCTGTAATTGTTCAGAGAATATGAGCAGTTTGACCCACTGCCCATGGGTTAGCTTCAGTTAGAAGCTTAGAAACAGCATTAGGCATTTCATTCGATCCAGGAACATCAGATGCAAACGGCGATATCGCCGGTTTTACGACTACAATTCCTGCTAACGGTAGGATTATTCAGAACATCATTCAGGGCTCTGATCTCGTCATGTCTCACATCACGCATCTGTATCAACTGTCCGCGCTGGACTTTATCAACACATCCACCTTCCCGGGCATGGCCCCGTTCCTGCCGTCTTATACGGCATCCGACATGATCGACGGTAGTTCAGCCCTCGGCTCGACTCTCGTTGTGCATTATGTTCAGGCCCTTGCCATGAGGAGAAAGATGCATACCGCGGGAGCTCTCTTCAGCGGCAGACAGCCCATCCAGAACGCAATGGTCCCGGGCGGCGCCAGCACACTGTTCTCTTCCACATATCCGTTGGCACCACTGACCGGAACTGACTATGACATGTATGGTCCGTACAATGCTGCAAGTACCGTGAGCAAGTTCAAATCCCTGTTGATGGAAGTCAGGACATTCATCAACCAGACGTATCTTCCGGATGTTGTGACCGTAGCAAACGCATACCCGGCTTACTGGAGCCAGGGTATAGGCTGCACGAATCTCCTTGCTTATGGTGATTACCCGCAGAATGCGACGGGAACACTGGCTATCAAGAGAGGACGTGTATCCGTTCTCACACCGAGCACCTTCGACCAGGGCCAAATCAGGGAGTATGTCGGCGGTTCTTATTACAACTACGGTATTCTCGATGCGGCAGGTCTGCATCCGTTTGACGGAAAGACCACTCCGAACATGAGTACAGCCGGCTACAGTTGGATCAAGGCCCCGAGATACATGGTCGGAACAACACCGACAGTCTACGAGGTTGGACCGTTGGCCAGAATGGTAAACACCTATCTGAGCGGCACACAGGCTAATGCCAACGACTCAGACACGCCTGCAGGCGGAGTCAGGGTAGGCGGAGCTTACAATGTAACAGCTCTCGTCAACACCGCTCTGGGAGCAGTCGGCCAGGGTGCAGCACAACTTTACAGCGCGCTCGGAAGACACGCTGCAAGGGCATGTGAGGCCAAGTACATAGCAGACCTTATGGGCAACACAGCCACCGGCTGGATTACCCAGCTTGTTGCGGACGCCCCTTGTTATACCTACAAGAGGATACCGAAACAGATCAGCACAGGCTACGGCCTTACTGAAGCTCCGAGAGGCGCATTAGGCCACTGGATAAAGATCGAAGGCCGCAAGGTCGCGAAATACCAGTGCGTCGTTCCATCCACATGGAACTTCTCTCCTACCAGCAATGGAACAGATGCGGGCGCTGTTGAACAAGCCCTTGAGGGCTCAACAATCGGCGGAAACGCAACTGACCAGATCATCAATATCCTCAGGCTCGTCCATCCGTTTGACTGCTGTATCGCTTGCGCAGTCCACGTTGTGAATCCTGAAGGTAAAGAAACACTGAAGTTTGCTATTGGTCCTGACGGAAGGCCGGCAAACATCGAAGTTAAAGAATAGTTCGAACAGAGCTAATCTTCAAAGGAGGTGCGAAAGCACCTCCTTTTTTTTTGGACGATATATTACAAATTGGGCGATTCAAAACATAGGGTTCAATTTCAATGAAGTAACTCCCGCGGATTCAAGTTACAAACTTGAACCCGCACCCCCCTTAGCGATTTTCCAGAGTAGAATAAGAAGCAGGATGTCCTGAAGTCATCATTCCTAACCAATATCTGGCAGGCTGAAAATGATTCTCCGCTGTAAAAGGAGGAAAAAATTTGTCGCTTATTAAATCTTGTCTGACAAAAAACGCATTTGAACCGGTCAGATTGCAGCCGACAAGGGTGTAGCCTTTTTCCCCCAGTTTTATTTCCAGGAATTTTAGAGAAGCCCCAAAATTATCTGTGGAATCCCAAACATGCTTTTCGTTATATCTCATGCAGAAAGCAATAGGCGGAGGGAATTTTGCATTATATTCAATAACCACAACTCTTGGGACAATCGATGATATGCGTTCAAACACATGATAATCGTTGCCGTCTATGTCGACGGACAGAAGATCTATTTCTTTATTAGGCATATACGAAGACAGTAAGTCATTAATATTGTCCCTGGTTATGTATGAACAGATTACCGCCAATTGCCCGCTTGTTATGGTCTTGACAAAGTTGTTTTTTATACTGTCCGCACTTTGCGCTGATCCTTCTATCCAGAGACCCTTCCAATCTTCGAATAACAGGGCCAGTGTATTGTTTTCCAAACCATTTCCCACCCCTAATTCTACAAAAACTTTATTAGTAGTCCCAATCCTGTTGAATATTTCTCTGATTATGCCGTCTTCCTCATTTTGGGAATAAACCTTATATCCATAAGGTATCAGGTGCCCTGGATCCTGATAACGAGGGTTCTCCTGCAATTCTCTCATCATTCTATTTTTTTCGAGTTCAAAATTCAGGTAAGTCATATGAGTGAGGTAATTCAAACTATTACCCATATGCTGTATTGAATTCATTACCGTTGGCATCCAATTTTCTGTAGACATATTTACCTCCGCTTGGGTTTGTTATCGTATCTGCTGATTACTCTTTTTGCCCTATTGCATTTCACCCCGATCATCTTCCCAAACATCAGGTCATACTCTTTCATAAAGAACCCGAAGCTGAGATAGAAATTCATCCCTTCAAGGTTTTTTAACTGGGTCCTGACGGTCACAAAATCCGTTCCCTGCCCGGCAAACCATTCCATCGCCCTGAAGAGCAGGGCCGATCCATAGCCCTTGCCCCTCATCGACTTTCTTATTCCGATAAGAACGATCTTGCCCGAATGTTTTCCTGTTTTTTTGCAGGTGATAAAACCTGTTCGGGGGACGTGAAAAACGATATCAGCCTCCTGACCTTTCACTGAATTCTCTATCCAGGCCCGGTACAGGTTGTCGGCCTCTTCTTTACTGTAAAACGGGTCATGATAAAACCGGCTTTCAGGAAAAAGTGAAGGTATCAGTTTCTTCAGGCCGGGGATATCCTTTTCGGTTGCCGTTGTTATAATATCTGCGATTTTGCGTCCTCTGTTTATATTTCGGGTCAGAAACCCGGTCGTCTCGATTCCAAAGGTTACACCGATATCCGTCAGATAGAAGCCCTCGGATTCGAGCGCCCGGATTACCTTTGTATCCTGAGATGCAAGCCTGCAGAGGAGATATTGAAAACCCTCTGCTTCAGCAAGTTTTAACCCTTTTTTAAGCGAAGAAAGGTTTTCCAAACGAATAGTCAACCTGCCTATTTTTCTCTTAATCAGCCCGCTGTCCCAATTCAGTTCTTTAATCATCAGAGTCTTCTGTCATTCCCTCTGTTGTCATTCCGGACAAGCCGGAATGACAGACTATTAACTACATCGATAAAAAAAATGTTTTTCCCCAACGTTCAAAAAAATCAAAATATAGTCTCTTTCAGAAGATACAAAGGCCTTTTCTGTACTTCCTGATACATTCTACCGATGTATTCTCCTATTATTCCGAGTACAAGCATCTGGATGCCTCCAACAAAAAATACTGCGACAATGATCGACGCATATCCGGTGACCGGTATGCCATAAAATATTTTCTTGTACACAAAATAAAGCCCTGCAAGAAGACTCAGGAAAGAACTCATTAGTCCCACGTATGTTGCAAATTTCAAAGGGACGGTCGAAAAAGATGTGACCGCATGGAACGCAAGCCGGAACATCCTCGGGATATTGTATTTGCTCTTGCCTTTCATCCTCGGATTGTGTCTGACCTCAAGGGTTGCCGTTTTAAAACCGGTCCAGGCCATCATGCCGTGAATGAACCGCGCCTGCTCTCTCATCCCATTTAACGCATCAACAAGTCTCCTGCTCATAATTCGCAGCATGGTCTGTCCCTGGGGAATCTCGACACCTGAAAATCTTCTCAGGATCCACCAGAATACAAAAGAAGTCATCTTTTTAAATAAAGGGTCGTTCCTCTGCTGCCTGATGCCGTAGACCAGGTCGTACCCTTCTTTGAACTTCTCCAAAAGGCGGGGTATTTCTTCAGGCGGGTCCTGAAGGTCTCCGTCCATAAGGACCACCGCCCTTCCCTTTGCACGGTCAAGACCTGCTGTAATAGCCACATGGTGTCCGAAGTTTCTCGCAAAACTAATCCCCTTGACCCGGCCATCTTTTTCGTGTATCTCTTTTATAAGGTCCCAGGAGTTGTCTCTGCTGCCGTCATCAACCATGAGAATTTCATATGCATTTTTTTCAAGCTTTATTTGATCGCAAAGGGCTTCCATAACTGCGGTCAGCCGCCCGTACAGTTCAGGTATGTTTTCTTCTTCATTGTATATCGGGATGACAATCGAAATTTCCGGTTCTATCATTGGTTATCCTTTATTATTTATTTAGACGTAATCAGTGCTTTTTTCATTAGAATGATTTTATAATATTCTTAATGAAAAAAATAGAGTTTTTCCGCCATAGCATCGACAAAAATGACAGGAAACGCACAGATGCGGTCCTGAAGTCGATTTTCCTGACCACGGGAAAAGAGGTAGAGGCATTCGAACAGAAGTTTTCGGCATATACGGGGCTTAGTCATACCATAGGGTTGACAAGCTGCACAGCAGCCTTACACCTGAGTCTTATTTCTCTCGGCATTGGGCACGGAGATGAGGTGATCACAACACCTTTGAGCTTCTGCGCTACGGCAAACGCCATAATCCATGCCGGAGCAACGCCTGTATTTGTTGATGTTGAAGAGGCTACCGGAAACCTCAATGCTGATTTGATCGGATCTGCCGTAACTGAGAAGACAAAAGCGGTCCTTCCCGTGCACCTTTATGGCCAGATGTGCGATATGATCGGAATCCGGTCATCTGCAGCTGAAAATAACCTGCGCATTATCGAAGATGCCGCTCACGCAATTGAAGCTGAAAGGGGCGGCATAAAGGTCGGCCACGCTTCCGATATTGCGTGCTTCAGTTTTTATGCGACCAAGAATATAACTTCAGGTGAAGGAGGCGCAGCGGCAACAAACAGGAAAGAACTGGATGATTCTCTGAGAATGCTGAGACTTCACGGGATCGACAGAAGCGCTGCCGACAGATATACTCACCATTATCAGCACTGGGATATGCCGGTCCTCGGTTGGAAATATAATATGGACAATATCCACGCATCGCTGCTCGTCGGACAGGTAGACAGGATTGACGATCTCTGGCAGCAGAGAGACAGGATATGGAAACTCTATGAGCAGGAACTCGGTTCCGTCAGGGGGGTAGAGATCTTAAAGACACTTGACAATACAAGACATGCGAGACATCTGTTTACCATACTCGTGCCACCCCAAAAGAGAGACGCTATCCTCTGGAATCTGCAGGACCATAACATCGGAGTAGCAGTCAACTACAGGCCCATCCACCTTCTGAAATATTACAGAGACCGGTTTGGATATAAAGAAGAAGATTATCCTGTGGCGGAAGATATAGGTAAAAGGACGATTTCTCTGCCTCTGTACCCCTCTCTGAGGGAAAAAGATGTCAGATATATAGTAAAGACATTGAAGAAGATTCTATAATAAAACAGTTGAAAAAGTTATTTTCCCCACTCTTCTAAAGGGAGAGAATAATCGATCTGTTCGGAGGGCTGTTTTGAAAACTATTTTAATAACCGGCGGAGCCGGATTCATTGGAAGCTGTTTCGTCGAGTATATCTTCAGAAAATATCCGGATTACAGGATTATCGTACTTGATCTCCTCACCTACGCAGGTGAGATCGAAAATATTCACGAAGATATCCGGAACTCTGAAAGGTTTGAATTCTGGTATGGCGATATAAACAATCTGGACCTTGTAAGCGATCTGACGGGGAAGTCCGACATCGTTGTACACTTTGCCGCTGAAACGCATGTAGCCCGTTCTCTTTACTCTCACCGGGTTTTTTTCGTGACCGATGTACTCGGCACCCAATCGGTTGTTAACGCTGTGCTGAAACACTCTGACAGGATCGAGAGGTTTGTCCATATCTCAACTTCCGAAGTTTACGGTACGGCTGTTTATGAACCTATGGATGAAGCCCATCCCTTGAATCCGACAAGTCCTTATGCTGCTGCAAAGGCAGGCGCGGACAGGCTCGTCTCCTCTTATATTCTTGCTCATGACATCCCGGGAGTGATCCTCAGACCTTTTAATAACTACGGCCCCAGGCAGCACCTTGAGAAGGTCATCCCCCGCTTCATTACAAGCTGCATCCTCGGTGAGCCTCTCACAGTCCACGGCGACGGCTCAGCCTCACGTGACTGGCTTTATGTTGAAGACACAGCGGCAGCGGTCGACCTGGCCATTCATGCGCCGCTCGCTAAAGTCAAGGGAGAGGCCATCAACATAGGAACGGGCTTCAGCCTGAGCGTTCTTGAGATCGCTCACGAAGTCATGGATTTTTTCCATTCCGACAAGAACAATATCTCATATATTCCTGACCGCTTCGGGCAGGTGCAGAAACATATAGCCTCTTATCAAAAGGCACGGGAACTTCTTGGCTTTGCTCCAATGGTGCGTTTTAAGGAGGGACTGAAGGCAACGGTTGAATGGTATAAAATGAACGGTTCCGTCTGGAAAAAACAACTGCCGCTCCGTCGTGTTCCTGTAAAGACAAAAGACGGCGCTGTTGTCTGGTATTAAATAGAGTTTGAGTGCAAAGTAGCTTACTAACCCTTTTTACAGAGGAGTTTTCTGATTATGGTTAAAAAGAAGGATATTCTCGTATTAGGCATAGGCAATACTATACTGAAAGACGAAGGGATCGGCGTCAGGGTTGCCGAAAAGATGATGGAAATGTCCCTGCCTCCCGAAGTCGAGGTCATGGATGGCGGCATTAAGGGCCTTGACCTGCTTTATTACATCGAGGGAAGGAAAAAGGTCATAGTGGTTGACGCTGTTAAGGCAGGGGCCCCTCCCGGAACGCTCTTCCGCTTTACCGACAATGACCTTGCGGCTAAAAAGGGCGTTATGAGGTCAGCACACGGGATTGATTTCTCTGATGTAATTGCTGTTGCCCGATTTACGGGGACCAAGCCTGCCGAGGTCATATTCTTAGGCGTAGAGCCCTACGATCTCAGTGTCAGCATGGAGCTTTCGCCAAAGATAGAGGAAATGATACCGATATTGATAAACCTGGTGATGAAAGAGATCGATGCTTATTTAAGTCGGCAGGCAGCAAAATAGAGTTTACAAACAAACACTAAATAGTGTAGTGCGTCTAACACTTCTTTACATATGTTCAGTGTTTTTAGCCGTCATTCCCGTGCTTAAGGCACCTACTGTTGGCGAAGGCGGGTCACCTCAGCGACTCGCCGAGGCGAGAATCCAGGCTTCTTTGTTTTTTAAATAAAATGGATTCCCGATTACTACCTCGGGAATGACAAACAGACAACCATTTAAGATTATGATACTTAAAATTACAAGGACCATCTGTCTTATTTTATTTTTCACCTTCATCCTGGGCATCTTTTCCGTCCAGATAAAGGACCCTGATTTCTGGTGGCATCTTAAGACAGGCGAATACATATACAATTCAGGTGCATTGCCTGCAACCGACCCGTTTGCATATACGTCTCTTTCAAAGGACCCCATTCATCCGGAATCAAACAGGATCAAGTTTATTCTTCAACAATACTGGCTGGCGCAGCTTATCTTCTTCTGGATTTATAAGTTTTTCAGCTTTCAGGGTATCATCTATCTGAGGGCATCAATATTTACACTTATTTTCTTTCTGATTTATAAGGGTGTAAGACGAGAGGGATTAGGCCTGTACTCATCTTTATTCCTTCTTGT
This sequence comes from Thermodesulfovibrionales bacterium, assembly GCA_041660325.1. Lineage (GTDB taxonomy): Bacteria > Nitrospirota > Thermodesulfovibrionia > Thermodesulfovibrionales > SM23-35 > DYFC01. Next base: position 8,000 of record JBAZWR010000096.1, read on the forward strand.
GCCATTGGTAATAGTGCTTCATACCTTTACCGGCGAAAGACCCCAGCTTTTCTCGTTCCTTTTTTCCTTTTGTCTGATTTTCCTGCTTGAAGGATTCAGGAAAACCTGTTACAAACAAAATGAACAGCCATTGCCGGCTCAGGGTGGACTTTCATCGAAAACGGCCCTGATAGCTTATCTCCTTCCGATACCATTGATTATGCTTGTCTGGGCAAACCTGCATGGAGGGTTTATTCTCGGTGTAGCTATTATGCTTGGATACATTTTTGGGGAGTCATCGAAGTATTTTCTCAAACGTTTCGGCAAAACCCTGTCTGCCGGTCAACAGAAGCTCTTTGTAATAACAGGAGTAGCAGCAGTAGCCGCGACATTTATAAACCCGAACGGTTTTAATGTCATATTTTTTCTGACGGAGTTCGAGACCGGTCTCTATAAAAAAATGATTATCGAGTCGATGTCTCCCATCTTTTTTTTGCAGGCCGGTTTTCATGATGCATATTTGATAGTTTATTTCCTGCTTTTATCCGCAACTGTCCTGATTTTATTGATTAACATAAAGAAAATCGATCTTACAGACGCGTTAATCACAACGGGACTTGCTATAATAAGCCTGTCTTCATCAAGGTATATCCCGTTCTTCTCCCCTGTGGCAGTGCTTATGATTGCACGATATGGATTACCGACTTTTAAGAGGCTGCACCGATTGGGAGCGCTTAGAGTAATCAGAGAAAAAGCCGATCTGCCGTTATCCGTCATTTTGATTATTATGCTTATTGTTGTTATTAATAATTCAGACTTGTTCAAGATGGGAATAAGAGCAAACAACTATCCTGAAGGCGCCGCGAAGTTCCTTAAGAACAACAGGATACCGGGCAATATGTTTAACCCATATGTGTGGGGAGGATATCTGATATGGGAACTTTACCCTGATTACAAAGTCTTTATAGATGGAAGAGGACTGATTGGAGAGGTCTTTTTTCAGGAAGTGAAGATCCTTCAGGCATATCCAAAAAGGTTTGAGGGCAGACCGGAGTGGCAGGATATGCTGAGCGCGTACAACATTAATTTCATAATGACTTTCTCCGTTGATAACTTTTCCGGGAGGCTGGTCCCGCTGGTCTATGCACTGTTAAATGACCCTGAATGGCATCTAATTTATATGGACAATATTTCATTGATCTTCCTCAGGGATGCGCCTGAAAATAAAGAACTTATTCAGCGGTTTGGACTGCCGAAGGAATGGCTCTGGAATGAAGTAGCTGTGGAGGCTACTCTCAAGGCCGGCAGCATAAAAAATAACGTGAATTTTTATCTCACGGCCGGGGATGCTTTCCTGGCAGCGCGTAATTTCAGGGACGCCATGCAGGCCTTTCAGAAAGCGCTGGAACGTGACCCAGAGAACGATATCGCACAAAAGAGGATAGGAGCCCTCAAAACGCTCCGCTGAGAAGTTACGGCACAATATATTTTTCCCTTGACAGAAAATCAGAAAAGATGGTATAAGTTACGGTTAGATTATGTAATAGCAGTAATATGTCATCTTTCGATAATGTCAAATTTCGATATAGAAAGAAAGGGGTTAAAAAATGATGGAAAAAGTAAGTCATGATACCGGGGATTCGTTTAAATTGCTTCTGCCTTTATTCATGATAATGGCGTTGTTTTTGGCATTCTCTTTGCCCTGTCAGACCGCTGCTTCTGATACGCTGGGTCCTGATGATTGTATCAAGTGCCATCGGGCGGTTGCTGAAATGGTAGCCGGCAAGGGAAGCAAGCACAAAACGGCAATTAATTGTATGGGATGCCACAAGGGACATCCGCCGATGGTGAGCAAGGAGAAGATAATACCCGTCTGCAGTGATTGCCATGCAGGCAAGAAACACTATCAAATAGGCGGTTGCAATACCTGCCATTCAAATCCGCATGCTCCCCTTGATATGAAACTGGCTGCAAATCTCACTGCTCCATGTCTTTCCTGTCATGACAAACAGGGGGATGAAATGAAAACGCATCAAACCCGTCATTCAAAACTTTTCTGCACAACCTGTCATAAAGCCCATAAAGAAGTTCCTTCTTGTCTGAAATGCCACCAGGCTCATTCCGCAGACATGGTTGAAAAGGATTGTCTGATATGTCATCCGGCACACCAGCCGCTTACTATTACTTTCGGTGCTGATATGCCTTCAAAATCCTGCGCAGCCTGCCATAAGACTATTTTCGATACCCTGACTGGAACAGATACCAAGCATTCAAAACTGGCATGCGTTTTTTGTCATAAGGATAAGCATAGAAATGTCCCGGCGTGTGAAACCTGTCATGGATCACCGCATCCTGCCGGAATGATAGCAAAATTCCCAAAATGCAACATGTGCCATACCAGCGCACATAGTTTAGGAAAGGAGGCTCAGAAGTAAATGAATCAAAAGAAAAAAGGAATCTTATTAGCAATTGGGTTGTCTTTGTTGTTGCTCATTATAGTGGCGTGTGCAACAGAACAGGTGCCCCCTGTGACCGCGCAGCCTGCGGCCCAGGTTGCTGCACAACCAGCCCAGCCGGCAGTGGCCCCAAAACCTTTGTCACCCTATGAGGTTGAATTAGCGCCCCTTACACCTGCCGATTGCGGCCGTTGCCATGCATCCGTCTTCAATCAAATAAAAACCGAAGGCGGCAAGCACAAGATCGATTGTACAAAATGTCACACGAAATTCCATCAGTACAATCCGGTGAAACAGAACTGGAACGAGATTATGCCTCAGTGCAAGACATGTCATGGCCTTATCCACGGTGAGAAATTTGCTACATGCGCGACTTGCCATTCAAATCCGCATGCCCCAAAAACGCAAATGACCATGAGCCCGGAAATGTCTAAAGTGTGCGGCGATTGCCATACAAAAGTCGCGCAGGAACTCCAGAAATATCCGAGCAAACACACAAAGGTAGATTGCGCTACCTGTCATCACAACAAGCATGGCTACATTCCTTCCTGCATGGAATGCCATAAGCCGCATTCTGCA
>JBAZWR010000097.1:0-2257 GCA_041660325.1 Thermodesulfovibrionales bacterium
ATCTTTCACTTTTATGTCTATTTTGGGCCCATAGAAAACGCCTTCTCCGGGATCGATTTTATAGGCGAGATTTTTTGCTTCAAGCGCGCTTTTAAGCGCATTTGTTGATCTCTCCCAGTTCTCAAGGGCGCCGACATACTTTTCAGGCCTTGTTGAAAGATATACATCATAATCGGTAAAACCAAAGGTCTTCAGTATGAAGAGAGTGAAATCGAGGACATTCAGGATCTCGTCTTCTATCTGATCTTCCCTGCAGAAGATATGTGCATCGTCCTGGGTGAATCCCCGCACACGCAGGAGACCGTGCAGGACGCCCGACCGCTCATAGCGGTAAACCGTGCCTAATTCCGCATATCTTATAGGGAGGTCTTTATAGCTCCTTAAAGAGTTCCTGTACACATGGATATGGAAAGGACAGTTCATAGGCTTGATCTCGTAATCAACCCCGTCTATCTCCATCGGCGAATACATGTTCTCCCTGTAGAAATCAAGGTGTCCGCTTATCTTCCATAGGTTAAGCTTGGCGATATGAGGCGAGTAAAGCGTTTTATAGTCAGCCTTATAATGTTCATTCAGCCAGAATTCTTCAATCGCCCTTCTTATCAGTGCGCCGTTCGGATGCCAAATGATAAGTCCGGCCCCTATGTCATCGCTGGTGCTGAACAGGTCGAGGTCTTTCCCGATTTTTCTGTGGTCTCTTTTCTTGACCTCCTCGAGAAAATCGAGGTATTGCTTTAAATCCTTTTTATCCGTGAAGGAAGTGCCGTAAATCCTCTGGAGCATCTTGTTCTTTTCATTGCCGCGCCAGTATGCCCCTGCAACGCTAAGGAGTTTAAAGGCTTTTACCTGGCCGGTAGATTCAATGTGGGGTCCCCTGCAGAGGTCAACGAAACCGCCCTCTTCATACAGAGAGATCTCTTCATCCGGCAGCTCTTCAAGCAGTTCAACCTTATAGCTCTCGCCCAGATTTCCGAACATCCCGACGGCTTCTTTCCGTGAAATAACTTTTCGCTCAAACGGGTTATTCTGTTTGATGATCTCGGACATCTTTTTCTCGATTGTTGCCAGGTCTTCAGGGGTAAAAGGTCTGTCGATGTCGAAATCGTAATAAAAACCTTCTTCTATTGCAGGTCCTATGGCAAATTTTGCTTCAGGAAAAAGTTGCTTTACGGCATGGGCCATGATGTGCGAGGTGCTGTGCCTGAACGTATCGCGGTCTTCCTTGGAACTGAAATCTATCTTACTAATCCGGAAACCTCCCAAAAAAATTATGTGGAATATACCTATCCACGTTAGATAGTAAATATAATACATATTTCAATCTTATATTTCAAAACTTTTCTTTGAGCAACCGTTTCACCCTGATTATTCACAAATTTTTCTGATTGAACTGAGGAAGGGGGAGAAAAGCGTATAGGCAGGACTATCGTCCCCCGTGTCTAAGCTCCATATTTAGAAAAACAATCGCTCAATTTGGGTTATAATAATCTTATGGCGCTGCTTGAAATAATAAAATATCCGGATAAAATCCTGAAACAGAAGACCGCGGAAATCTCCAATATAGATGCCGGGACGCAAAAGCTTATCGAAAATATGCTTGAGACGATGCGTTATGCACACGGTCTTGGTCTTGCGGCAAATCAGGTCGGCGTCTTGCAGCGGCTGTGTATCATTGATCTTAGCCTGAAAGAGGACAATAAGTCGCCGCTCTTTATACTGATCAACCCTATTATTGTTGAGAAGGATGGCATGGTCGACGCCGAAGAAGGCTGCCTGAGCCTTCCCGGCTATATGACGTCCATTAAAAGGGCGGAGAAGGTGTTTGTTAAGGGGTTCAACCGGGAAGGCAAGCCGATAGAACTTGAAGGGACCGAACTTCTCGGCAGAGCGCTGCAGCATGAAATAGACCATCTCGACGGCCTCCTTATGATCGACCGGATGAGCCCGATAAGAAGAGAATTTTTCAAAAGACGTTACAAGAAACTTCAGAAGGAAACAACCCAAAATAGTGATCTATGAACAATTATAAATGCGGAATTATTATCGTTAATTGCCAAATGATAATTGATAATTAAAATATGCGTATTGTTTTTTTCGGCACCCCTTCTTTTGCAATCCCTTCCTTTACGGGACTTCTTCAATCGGAACACGAGATCGTTACGGTAGTCACACAGCCTGATAAGAGGAAGGGTAGACATCGTGTGCTTACCCCTCCTCCGGTAAAAGAGCTTGCGTTAAGCAGAGGGATTCATATCCT
>JBAZWR010000097.1:2267-10978 GCA_041660325.1 Thermodesulfovibrionales bacterium
AACTATCGGGGACAAACACCGATCTGATTGTTGTTGTCGCCTATGGGAAGATACTGCCTCCGCAGATACTCAAATTTCCCCCCTATGGCTGCATTAATGTTCATGCCTCTCTATTGCCGAAATACAGAGGGGCTGCGCCTATACAATGGTCTCTCATCTCGGGAGAAAAAAAAACCGGGGTAACAACCATGCTCATGGATGAAGGACTTGATACCGGCGATATCCTTATGCAGCAAGAAACGGATATAACCGATGATGATACCGCTGAAACCCTGGGGGAAAAACTTTCAAAACTTGGAGCGTCTTTGCTGCTTGAAACGATAAAACAAATACATGAGGGAACCATCCAACCGGTTCCGCAGGCGGGAACGCCTACTTTTGCGCCTCCTCTCAAAAAAGAGGACGGCAGGATCGACTGGACAAAGGGCGCCGGGGAAATCCGCAATTTTGTCAGGGGGATGTATCCATGGCCCGGCGCATATTGTACTCTTAATAGCGAAAGGATTAAAATTATCAGGGTCAAAGCGCTTGAAGGCGACGGCTCGGTTGGCAGGGTTGAAAGGACCCGCGACGAACTTGTTGTCGGAACGGGAAAAGGGTTTATTTCGATCATCGATCTTCAGCCGGAAGGGAAAAAAATTATGAAAGCCGGAGACTTCATACAGGGCAGAAGGCTGAAAGCAGGTGACTTTTTTGACGGGTCGTAGATGGATCAGAGGGACCGCACTAAAAGTGTTATACCCTCTACTTATGCTTGCAGGGTCTTTTTTTAAAAACAAAAAAGAGGATTACCAGAGGTTTATCATAAACCTCAATAACAGGCTTGTAAAAAAAGAAAGGCTGCGGCCTGAGAAAATACTTCTTCTCCTGCCGCACTGCCTGCAGATCAACGAGTGCGACATCAGACTTACATATAATATTAATAATTGCAAGAGGTGCGGCAAATGCGGGATAAGGGACCTGATACAGGTTGCTGAAGATAACCATATGACCATTTTCATTGCTACAGGAGGCTCCCTGGCCCGGCGGGTTATCAACGAAATTAAGCCGGACGCGGTAATTGCCGTCGCCTGTGAGAACGATCTCAGCAGCGGTATTGCCGACAGCTATCCGCTGCCGGTGCTCGGAATTTCAAACGAGCGGCCTCATGGACCGTGCGTAAATACCCGCGTTGATATTGCAAAGATTGAAGATGCGATAGTCTTTTTAAGCGCGGGACAAAAATGAATAAATTTATAAAAATACCGATTTATATCTTCGCCTTCATACTGCTGGGCCTGGTCTTCGGTTTCCTCACGTTCAAGCTTCTGAGTTTCAGCAGGACGGTGCAGATGCCGGAACTTAATGGAAAAAGCCTTGTGGAGGCAAACAGGCTTCTTACTGATATAGGTCTCTACATTAAGATCGAAGGTGAAGATTATGACGCGGCAATTCCGCAAGGCAATATCATCAGGCAGGATATACCTGCAGGCAATAACGTTAAAGAGCGAAGAGGCATCAAAGTCGTTATAAGCAAAGGGCCGAGAGTAAGATCAGTCCCTATGATAGTTAACGACACTCTTACAAATGCGGAAACCACGTTATTACAAAAAGGTTTGAAAATCGGGAAGGTGATCACGGTGCATTCGGATATTGTTGAAAAGGACAAAATTATTTCTCAAAATCCTGAACCGAATGAACAGGTCAGCGATGTTGTCACCGTGCTTGTCAGCCAGGGGCCTTATGACAAGATATACCACTGTCCTGATTTCAAAGACATGCCGCTTGAACAGGCTAACATACTGATTAAAAAGCTGAATCTTAAGTCAGTGACCGAAGGTTCCGGTGAAATGATCGCGTCGCAAAGACCGGACCCCGGCAAACAAATAAAGGCAGGCGACACAATTTACTTGAAGCTCTATTGAGTTTCTTTATATTATATATACCTCATTCACCTGAGACATTGCAAAACATATTCTCAATTTGAAAGGTAGATATTATAAAAAAGCTTTTAGGTTCTCCTCGGCGAATCCGCCTGAGTGCGGACGACTCCATAATGCACTATTATCACTGTTCAATACACATTTATCTGAAAGACACTTAAGGTTAAAAGTGCTGTCAGGTGAATATAAACCAATTTTTGTCGCGTTTAAAAGGTTTTTTATCATGTCTGCCTTTCTAATTATGCAACTTACGGGTCTATTTACAACTCCGGGGGTAAAATGGTCAAGATAGCGCCTTCTATTCTTTCCGCCGATTTTTTAAGGCTCGGGGAAGAAATAAAAGCGGCAGAGGCGGCAGGGGCGGACCTGATCCATATAGACGTTATGGACGGTCATTTTGTCCCGAATATAACGATAGGACCTGCAATCGTAGAGGCTGTTAAAGCCGTCACTGCTTTACCGCTTGATGTACATCTTATGATTGAACGGCCCGACAGATATCTCGATGATTTCATAAATGCCGGCGCCGACTATCTGGCCGTGCACTATGAGGCTTCGGTCCATCTGCACAGGACCATACAGCGAATTAAGGAAAAAGGTAAAATAGCCGGTGTTTCGCTAAACCCTGCAACGCCGTTGGGGAGCCTCGAAGACATATTGCCGGATATTGACTTTGTCCTTCTCATGTCGGTTAACCCCGGCTTCGGCGGACAGAAATATATCCCGCATTCGACGGACAAAATCAGGATGCTGAAGAACATGCTCGGAGAAAAAGGTTTGCCGGCGCTAATCGAGGTGGACGGCGGCGTAAGCCCTGAAAATGCCGGCGTGGTTGCGGCAGCAGGCGCGGACATCCTTGTTATGGGTTCCGCATTTTTTCATTCAAAGGATTATAGGGCCATTGTCAAAAGAATCAGAGAAATTACTTAAGACGGACAACATCTTCAGCGTTGCCGAAACCCTGAGAGAGAAGTCTCTTTATCTGCAGGCCCTCAGGAATTTTGAAAAGGCTTTAAAGGGTTATTCGGGTCTTCAGGACAACAACGGCATTTTCAATACCCTCCTTGCCCTTGGAGATACCCATCGCATGACCGGCGGCTTTGACCGTGCGGTAAAAAGGTATTCCGGCGCCATAGAGCTTGCCATGAATACAAAGAGCCCCGTCCGGGCGGCGGATGCAATGGTAGGCATGGGTCTTTCATTGAGGGCGCAGGGAGACTGGAAAGGCGCCCTTAAAAATATCGGGAAAGCAAAGAGTCTATATTTAAAAAAAGATGACAGGGAAGGCATCGCCTTTACTCTCTGGGCAATGGCCGGGACCTTCAGAATAAAGGGCGACATCAAAGAGACGCTCAAAACCTACAGGGAAGCGCGGAAATTTTTCAAATCACTGAAAGATGCGCATGGAGACGGCTACTGCCTGTGCGGCCTCGGAGGCGCTTCACGCATTGCCGGACTCTTCAGGGATTCGCTCAAGTATTATGTTGCGGCAAACAGGCTGTTCTCCGGACTGAAAGACTCCTTCGGCACGGCCTATTCCTACTGCGGCATGGGAAACGCCCACAGAATGCTTGGTGATTATAAGACCGCCTTTACATTCTTTAATAAGGCATCAAAACTCTACGAAAAGATCGGCGACATAGTAAGTTATTCATACACAATATGGGGACTCGGGACATTACACAAGATGCTGGGCGACTATGGAAAAGCCGCCCGTTACTTCGGCAAGGCCATGAAAAATTTCAGGAAGACAAAAGACCCGAGAGGCGTTATATATTGCAGACTCGGCATGGGAGAACTCGCCCTTCTGTCGGGCAGGAAGTCAGCCGCCCTAAAACACTTCGTAACTGCCCTGAACGAATCGAAGACCTACGGTTTTGCGATTGAGAATTGTTACGCGGAGACACTGATGCAGATATTTAACGGTAAAACGGATAATTCCTGTTGCAGGCGGCTTGGATTGAAACTCAGGTTTCAGGGATTGCCTTTAAATATTCCTTAACATTTTTACATTTTTTATTTTAAACTTTGCATTCAGAATTTTTTAAGGGGTTGGGGGGGTTGTGGGGGTTCTAAATATACCCAATACATTGACGATAGCAAGGATACTCATTATCCCTGTCTTCGTAACTTCAATAATCTATAAGCGTTATAACTATTCACTTTACCTTTTCATTATTGCAGCTCTTACGGATTTATTTGACGGGCTATTTGCGCGCATGACAAACCAGAAAACAGCTCTGGGCACTTTTCTGGACCCTCTGGCGGACAAATTCCTTCTTGTTTCCTCCTTTATCGTTCTTACCATATACGGATGGATACCTAAATGGCTGACGATAACGGTCATCAGCAGGGACATCATCATCGTCACCGGCTGGCTGATCCTTTATCTTATTGCAGGCACATCAAAAGTAGATCCGTCCGTCCTCGGCAAAACAACTATATGGGTACAGAGCATGCTTGTCGCTTATGTCCTTATAGATATCAACATATTGTTTCTTCCCGACATCCCTTTTATCCTCTTCTTATTGACGGCAGGGATTACCATCGTATCCGGACTTCAATATATCTACAGGGGATTGAAACTTACCCATGCTAACTGAAACGGGCTTAATAATTGAGCATATTCAGAAAGGCAGCCTTGCCGAGAAATCCGGCCTGCTTTCAGGAGATATCCTGATTTCGATAAACTCTCGCGTGCTTCGCGACCCCATCGATTTCATGTATTACAGCGCCGATGACCTCCTCAATATTGAGGTCAAAAGAAACGGGAAGTTCATCCCCCTTCAGATAAAGCGAAAAGATGAAATTGAATTCGGCCTCGAGTTCAAACCTTTCAAGGTTATGACCTGCAAAAACAACTGCGTCTTCTGTTTTGTCAAACAGCTTCCGGTCGGTCTCAGAAAAACGCTGTATGTCAAGGATGAAGATTACCGGCTGTCATTTCTCTACGGCAATTACATCACCCTTTCCAATATCGGCAAAGAAGATAAAAAGCGCATCGTTGAACAAAGGCTCAGCCCGCTCTATATTTCCGTTCATTCCACAAACAGAGCGGTGAGGAACAAGCTCCTCGGAAACCCTAAAGGGCCCGATATTATGAAGGAACTCAAATTCTTCACGGACAATAAGCTGCGCTTTAATGTGCAGATCGTACTCTGTCCGGGGTACAACGACGGCAAGGAATTGCAACAGACGCTGAGCAATCTCTACAGGTTCTATCCATATGTCCTGTCTATTGCCGTAGTCCCTGTCGGCCTTACTATGCACAGGAAACTGCAACTGAAGCCCGTAGGGAAAGAAGACGCCGAACTGGCGCTTAAGATCATAGAATCTTTTCAGAAACGCTTCATAAAGAAACACGGCAATCCGGTCGTCTATGGAGCGGATGAATTATATCTGAAGGCGGGACAACCCTTCCCTCCTCTGAAAGAATACGGCGAACTGTACCAGTTGGAAAACGGCGTCGGCATGGTCCCGTTGTTTCTAAATCAGGCGAAGAAGATCAAAGTCCCCAAAACAGTTCAACTCAAAAAGAAATTCCTTACCTTTACGGGGGCGTCATTTTACCCTTTTCTGAAAAAGTTCCTTGAAAGGCTCAATGAAAAAGAGCAGCTCAATGTCGAGACGGTAGCTGTTGAAAATAAATTTTTCGGCCCGGCGGTTACCGTTGCCGGACTGCTTACCGGAAGAGACGTCATAAAAACCATTCTCGACAAAACGGACGGTTACGAAATGATACTTGTTCCCGACGTAGTACTCGACGGACAGGACCGTTTCCTGGATGACGTCACACTGCCTGACATAAAAGAAACGCTCGGTATCCCGGCAAAAAAAATCGGCTCCACCCCTGAAGGGCTTATAAAGGGCATAACGGAAATAATATAACCTGAAAAGATAACTCTTCAGTGAAAGTGTTTTATTCCTCCCATAAATCCGTCCATACGTAGCTTAACCGAAAAAATACAATTAAACCGTCGGAGAAACTGCGGATGTCTAAAATAAATTTATTTTTCGATACCATAGTGTACTTATATAGATGTTTTACCAAAATATTTTTATGCAATTACCATGAACTATCTTTTTATATAAAATTATCGAGTTAAATAAATTTATTTTGGACATCCGCAGTTTTTGGACTAATCAGGATTTCTTGGCACGGACATTGCTTACATTATTTGCATAAGATTCAACCGTTCTAAATAATTATTAAATAATATCAATATGTTATACTATTGCATAAGGACCGGCAGCGGGCAGGATGTATTAATTTGACACATTCGATGAGAAAAAATGTCACATGAAGGGACGAAAAGTTGACAGAACAAATCCTGAATGCTAAGATTTTGAATATGAAAACAGGCTTCTTGGTAATTCTGCTTTTATCATTTATTGTATCATCCGCTTATGCAGACATTTACAAATACACGGATGAAAAAGGCGTCGTCTGCTATACCGACGTGCCTTTCAACAAGAAAGCAGACCGGATACAAAAAGAAAAAGCAAAGGAATCACCCGACCAGGAGCCGTCTTCTAAACCAAGAGCAAAGTCAAAAACCTATAATGACGTTAATACCGCTGCATACCATGACATCATACATGAGAAAGCGTCGGCGTATAATGTCGACCCCTCCCTCATAAAGGCCGTTATCAAAACAGAGTCCAACTGGAACAGCAGGGCCGTATCGAAAAAAGGCGCAATGGGACTGATGCAGCTCATGCCTTCAACAGCCAATGACCTCAATGTGCACAACCCCTATGACCCTGAAGAAAACATCGAAGGGGGAACAAAATATCTGAAATACCTTCTCGAAAAATTTAACGGAAATCTGACCCTTGCTATTGCCGCCTATAACGCAGGACCCAAAAGAGTCGAGAAATACGGCTACGTGCCGCCTATCACGGAGACAAAACAGTACGTGAACAAAGTGCTTTCCCTTTATAACGGCCCTACACAATACGCCATGAACATTGGCAGTGATTCGGATTCTTCAGGTCCGGTGAAAAAAGAGAAAAAGTCCGATCCGATTTATAAGATCGTCCTGAATGACGGAACGCTCCTCTTCACGAATTCCACCTTTTTATCAAAAAATACCGCAGGGTTTTAGATGCCTGCCGGGGAAGCCCTTCTAAAGGATGAAATACTGAAGCTGAAGCGGCAACGTCGGGCGATTATCCTCGCACACAACTATCAGAGGGATGAAGTGCAGGAGATAGCCGACTTCACTGGCGATTCCCTTGAGCTTTCAAGGACTGCCTCGACAATAGACTGCGATGTGATCGTTTTTGCGGGCGTGAATTTCATGGCTGAAAGCGCATCTATCCTCTGCCCTGACAAAACGGTCCTCCTCACTGAAATCGACGCCGCATGCCCTATGGCGGATATGATCCACGTAGATACCCCGCGTTGGGAGAGAAAAAGTTTCCCGGGATTCAAAACCCCTCCTCCATATATCTATCCGGCTGAATTTACCTTAAAAGATATAAAGGCGCAATATCCTGAAGCGCCTGTTGTGTCCTATGTAAACACCACCGCTGATGTTAAGGCGGAGAGCTATATCTGCTGCACCTCTGCAAATATCGTAAAAGTCATAGAGTCTCTCCCGCATGAAACAGTCATCTGTGTGCCTGACAGAAACCTGTCCATGTGGGCGCAGAAGAACACAAAGAAAAAGATCATTGCATGGGACGGTTTTTGCCATGTACACGAGAGGGTTACCGGGGAAGATGTAGAAAGGGCGAGGAAAGAGCATCCAGGGGCTGTGTTAATGGCGCATCCTGAATGCAGGCTTGATATTCTTGAGATGGCGGATTGTGTAACAAGCACCTCTGGGATGTTGCGTTATGCGAAAGCTTCCGCTGAAAAAGAGTTCGTGGTAGGCACGGAGATAGGTCTCATGTACCGCTTGAGAAAGGAAAATCCTGACAAGACCTTTTATCCTCTGAGAAAGGATATGATCTGCCCGAATATGAAGAGGACCACGCTTCACAGTGTTTACAGGGCATTGAAGGAGAATACTTATATCGTAAAAGTACCCGAAGATATAAGGGCCCCGGCGAAAAAAGCCCTCGACAGAATGCTGGAAGTTAGTTAACAGGAAAAATACAATTAAAATGTAAAAGAAACTGTGGATGTTTAAAATAAATTTATTTTTCGATACCATAGTGGACTTATATAGATGTGTTACCAAAATATTTTCATGCAATTACCATGAACTATCTTTTTAAATAAAAACATCGATTTAAATAAATTTATTTTAAACATCCACAGTTTTTGGGTTAAAAGCAAAAAAGTATGGACGCTTTCTGGAAAATAGCCGAACGCCGCATTGCCGAGGCGATGCTGAACGGCGAGTTTGACGACCTTGAAAACAGGGGCAAACCCCTGCATTTTGAAGACGAGACATGGATCCCTGAAGATTTAAGAATGGCATACCGGTTTCTGAAAAATGCCGGCTGCATCCCTCCCGAACTGGAGATGAGGAACGAAATAATCAATTTAAGTGAACTACTGAATACGATTGACGACGATAAAGAGAGACTGAAGAGAATTAAAGAACTGAACTTTAAACTCCTTAAACTGAATATGAACCGCAAGAAACCCCTCACCTTCGAAGACTTTCCCGAATACGAAGGTAAACTCATCGATAAGCTCACAAAAATCCCGGATAAATATTGCAAATAACCGGTAGAATATGATATAAATTCTAACGGTTATTTGGTGACAGGAACCGAGGATAGAGTATTTGAGCGGTTTTTTTTGCCGATAGTCAAATACAGTATGTAAAA
>JBAZWR010000098.1:0-10638 GCA_041660325.1 Thermodesulfovibrionales bacterium
ATTGCGGCGTTGATTCTGCAGCTTCTCTGAAGGGCCCGTAGAACGCTGACGCATACTTTGCGGCATAGGACATTATGGGCAAGTCTGAAAAACCTTCTTCATCAAGAGCCTCCCGTATTGCTTCTACCCTTCCGTCCATCATGTCCGAAGGCGCAACCATATCGGCGCCGGCCTTTGCATGGGAAACCGCCTCTTTTGCGAGAAGTTCAAGGGTCAGGTCGTTTTCGACATCGCCGTTTTTTATGATCCCACAATGGCCGTGGCTTGTGTATTCGCACATGCAGACGTCCGTAATTACATATAATCCCGGCACCGTATTTTTAATCGCCTTTATTGCCTTTTGTACGACGCCGTTTTCATCATATGCGCCTGTTCCCGTTTCGTCTTTATGTTCGGGGATTCCGAAGAGTAGTATGGAAGGTATCCCGAGGGAGTAGACTTCCTTTGCATGTTTGACAACCTTGTCAACAGACTCCTGAAAACATCCGGGCATTGAAGAAATCTCTTTCCGGACGCCTTTGCCGAAAGTGACGAACAAAGGATAGATAAAATTATCAGGAGAAAGGGAGGTTTCCCTCACCATTCTCCTGATCGTATCGTTTTTCCTTAATCTTCTTGGTCTGTGAATAGGAAACATTGCTCTCCGTTTGTGTTAATGTCCGCAGGAACCGCCGCTGGAACCGCAGCATCCGCCGGGCTCACAAGAGGAAGCCGGGCCGCCTGTGAACATAAACCCTTCGCCGTCTTCGCCCACATGATAATCAAGTCCTCTTCCGGCAAGGCTCGTCGATGTCTCTTTGTCCAAATAAACCTTTATGCCGTCCTTCTCTATGACCTCATCGTCCGGCATTTTTTCTTCCTGCAGATTCATGCCGTAAGAAGGCCCGCAACAGCTTTCACCGGCAATAAATATCCTGATGCCCCAGGCAGCCTTTCCTTCATCGGCCAGTAGTTCCTTTGCCCTTTCGGCAGCTTTTTCCGTGATAATCATTTTTTTATACCTCCAAAAGTGTAATAATTTAGCATAAAAAATTAGAGGTAAAAAAAGCAAACGGAAATTTATACCAATCGGCAATCCGAAAAATGCAATTACCCGTCGGAGAAACTGCGGATGTCTGACCCGGATTATTCATAAAATTGTTAACAGCAACTGATGATAGAGTATTTGAACGGTTTTTTTGCCGATAGTCAAATACAGCATTTAAAAATAGAGAGGCAAAAGCCTCGCAGGGAGGAACGACCGAGAATGTCCGCCTCAGGCGGATTCGCCGAGGAGAAAGCGCAAATACTTTATCCTCGGTTCAACCAGAAAAATTGTGAATTAATGATGAGATTACTATTCAGAGAATTTCCTTAAACTTGACAAGATCGGAAAAAGGATATAGAGTCGACATCGCCTTTGAAATGGCAGAAATCCCCGCTTCTTCAAGAGCGGCAATCGGATTAAGCCCGCCGACTATGATCATACCCGCTTTGTCAAGCCCGACAGGCATCTCAAGCAAAGGCTGGTTCGGATTCCCTATAAGCAGGAGCCCGCCGATGCCTTTCTCCTTTAGGGTATCGTGCAGTTGCCGTGCTCTTTCGATGCTGACTACCGGTATTTCCCTGAAGCTCGCAAGGATTTCCCCGGAATGGTTTTTTACAGCGCCCCCGACATCCGTCATTTTACTTTTGATGAAAATCTCAAGGGGATCGAGGGATGAACCTTCATAACTGATGAGCGCCGTAAATCTTGCCGGCTCGGAATTTATCTGTAAAACACCCCCGAATTTCGAGGCTACCGGAATGCCGGCTTTCAGAAAAATCCCGTTTATCGTAACGCTGCATACCGTGCCGAATCCTATCCGTCCTTTCGGAACTGCAATACCGCCGATTTGCTCGCCGCTTTTTCTCAGGACAACCTTATCGGACATAATATACGGCGATGAGAAAACCGGCTTCATCACCTTCAAAGCTTCCTTTAGTCTTTCTTCCTGAAAATAGGATACGTTAATTATGACATTGCCTTCACCCTTTTGAAGGTCAAAGTCCGTGAGATAAGAAAGAGTCTCTATCCTGCTGATAATAAACCCTACCTTATCGGATACGGCGGCATTCAAAAGCTCCTCCCTGCCTTTCTGTGTGATCATCCTGCCTTCTTTTCCAAAAACCCTGGTAAGACCTCTTTCATCAAGGATTCTGAGATGATATCTTACGGTCCTTTCGGTCAGGTCAATTCCATGCGATTTCAACTGTTTTGACAATTCTCTTGACCCGATAACGGCTTCGGGCTGCTTATCAAGAACCTTCAGGATAGAAAGCATCGTCTTGTTGTTATCCACTCCCTATATTCTCCTTATATGATAAAGCGGTGACACGGATATACGTGTCACCGCTTTGAATAACCAATTACCTGGATGCGACTCCTGACGTTACATCCGAATCGTAGAGTATCCTTTCAGCTTCTTCCATGTCCGACTCCATAACATAAGGGATACCGGTAACCTCTGCAGCTTCCTTTGTCAGAGATACCAGATCGGACCTGTCCAGGTACTGGATAGAAAACTTCCTTGCTCCGGCCATAAACTGCTGGAGCCCGAGCATAAGCCTGTCACAGAATGTGTACATGCCGACGGCGCCGAGAGGTATTTTCTTGTATTCCTTGCCGTATTTTGCCTTCAGAGTCTCGGCTGATACAAATATCGTTTCCGCAGTTTCACCATATTTTTTGATCTCGGCAGGTAATTTTTCCTCATGTATCCACCTCTGGATATTCTTGCCTACCATTGCAGGGATCATGGTTGCTCGGCCCATGCAGACCGCCTTTACAAAAGGCGCGCCTAATGCAATCGCCTTGAAAACATGGTCTTCAAGCGAGAAACCGCCCGCCATAGCGAGATCCGGCACATATTTGCCTCTTGCCTTCAGTTCGTTGGCAAATTTATATGCGAGGGCCTCAAGATAGATAGTCGGGATACCCCATTCGTTCATCATTCTCCAGGGGCTCATTCCGGTGCCGCCGCCTGCGCCGTCGATTGTAAGCAAGTCTATATGGGCGTCAGAGGCATAGCGTATGGCCCTTGCGAGGTCCGCTATCCTGTACGCGCCCGTTTTTAAGGATACGAATTTTGCGCCGATTTTCCTGAGATATTCTGCGCTCTTCACAAAGTTGTCATAATCAACCATACCGAGCCTTGAATGCCTCTCGAATTCTTTAAATGCGCCCTCCTTGAAGCCCTTCTGGACGACTTTGTCTTCAGGGTCGGGAAGGACGACGTAGCCTCGTCTCTTTAGTTCAAGTGCCCTCTCAAGGGTCTTGAGTTTGACTTCACCGCCGATATTTTTTGCGCCCTGTCCCCATTTAAGTTCAAGACATTCTACGCCGAGTTTCTCAACGGCATACTCGGGGGAACCGATTCTTCCATCCTCTACATTCTGCTGCAGGATAATGGCGCCGAAACCGTCTTTCCATTCATTGAACGTTTTGATTCTTCTCGCAAGCTCCGGCGAGCTTAAAACCCTTCCGTTTTTTATTTCAGCTTTCGGGTCCATACCGACCACGTTCTCGCCGATTACCACCATAATGCCTGAAATTGCGGCGCCGATAGCAAGACCTTCCCAGTTGTCCCGGGCGATATTTGTTGATCCAAGGGCGCCGGTAAAAATCGGGACTTTCAGATTTACTTTATGTTTGTTGCCAAGGGATACCGCGGTTGATACATTGGTAAACAGCGCTTTGTCGGAATCGGCTTCCATACCCACGGCACCGACGCAGGTGCCCTGAATGTTCAGGTGCGAGTAATCAACCGGATACTCTTTTGTAGCCCCGGCAGTAACTTTTCCGAACGGTTGCGGGTATAAGACCTCTCTTCCTCTATAAGAAGATTTCCCGATCTCACAGATGCCCGGGCAGCCGTCCAGACATACTGAACATATGCCGGAACATGGGGCCGGATCAGGTACTCTGTTCTTTGTTCCCGTTGCAGCGCTTGCATTTGGTTTTCCGTAATTCATTCTTTTCCTCCTAATTTAAGTATATATTTAGTTTTTAGCGTTTAAATTAAGTATTTCTTACGCTATCGGGCAAAAAAAATCCGCGGATCTCTTCACTTAAAAAACAGACTGCATAGTATACTCCTTTTTAAAAACACAATGAAAGCAGTTCCGCCTTATCACCTCCTTCGTTTTTCCATAAAGACGCCATCTCATCTTTAAGGTATATTGAATCACCGGGACCGAGTTTTTCTTCCTTGCCGTTTACGGCAACAGTAATAGCGCCTTTTACAACGTAGACCAACCTTTTACCTTTTTCCGGCATGACTTTCCCCGTTTGAGTATATGGCTCCAAAACAAAGAGAGAACCTGACATAGCGCCGTCTTTCAGGATATTAAAACCTTTCAGGCCGTTTTCACTGAATATCATATTGGAGAGAACACGCTCTCGCCTGATGGACCACCTTTCATCGGTCTTTTTCTCGCCAAGGATAGCCGTCGGATTAACATTGAGGGCGTCACAAATTTGCATAAAGGAGCTCAGAGAGGGGCTGATCTGATTGCTCTCAAGCTGGGAGATGAAACTCGGCGTAAGATCGACCCTGTCTGCAAGTTCTTTCTGGCTCATGCCTATGCGTGTTCTCGTTTCCTTTATCCGCGGTCCGATGTCGATAAAATATTCCCGCTTTGCGCTTGAAACGGATACGTTTCTCTTTTCGTCGATCTCGTACTGATGCGGCTTGAAAGCCTCTCTGCTCGGACGTCCTTCGAGTTTCAGCGATTTTATGAAAAGCTTGTCCTTCCTTATGTATAAGTCCAGGACCACCTGCGTCACATGCCTCAGATTTGCCTTAAACGCCTGACTATGGGCTTCTTTCTCCAAAATCCAGTAAGCGACAGTACCCAGGTCATAAAGCCGGGGGCACATATATGTAAAAAATTTATAGGTGCTGTTTTCGTCACCCCAAAGGTCCTGCATACCGGTCAGGCTGTCAAAAATATATCTCTTCCCGGGGTTTTTGCCATACTCTATCGAATTGAGCACGGAGGTGAAATGGTTTATATCGTCAGGCCTGTCCACTTTGATGACATGGTCAGAGGCGCCTTTTTCATAAAACTTAAGAAAGGCCTTGTCATTCTTGCCTTTCCCGGAGGTAAAGCAATCGAGCAGAATAAAGTTTTCTTTTGAAGGTATCTGACCGATATGCTGAAAAATACTGTGGGGCGATTTGTTAAAACTGACATAGATGATATCCTGATTTTCGGAAAAAGACTGAATGATGAAATTGCGGGTAAACAGTTCGGACGAAGTCCCGGCCTCTACTTCCCATACCACATTATCACCCACATAAAGTGAATCTATAAGTTTGTCAAGATCGTTTATGCCGGATGATATCTTACTCATGGTCGTAGGCAACCGGTCACCTAATGATTCCCTACTTTAATGAATCGGAAAATTATTTGTCAAGCCGTTGCACAATAGAAAATATTCTCTTATTCCATGATATGCGTGATTCGGCTACAATTAGAGTATGTTTTGGAAAAGAAACCTTCAAAAACATTCTCCCCGCCTCGGAGCGCTTGAAATTCTCAAATATATAGGACCGGGGTTTCTTGTAGCCGTCGGATTCATAGACCCCGGGAACTGGGCCGCTAATGTAGCCGCAGGATCGGCCTATGGGTATACGCTCCTCTGGATAGTTACTCTCTCGACCGTCATGCTTATAATACTCCAGCACAATGCCGCCCATCTGGGAATCGTTTCGGGTCTCTGTCTCGCAGAGGCTTCCACAAAGTTCTTTGGTAAATGGACCGGCAGGATACTATTAACAAGCTCCATGCTTGCCTGCGTATCAACGGCATTGGCCGAGATTTTGGGGGCGGCGATAGGATTGAATATGCTTTTTAAAACGCCGCTTGTTATCGGAGCGACTCTATCAGCCGTGCTGGTCGTCTGGATGCTTCTTTCAAACAGTTACAGGAAACTTGAAAAGTGGATCATCAGTTTTGTGTCGCTCATAGGTCTTTCTTTCATTTTTGAGTTGGTCGTTGTAAAACTTCAGTGGAGCGAAGCTTTTCAGTGCTGGCTTGTGCCGTCCGTCCCGTCAGGCTCTATACCTATTATAATGAGCGTTCTCGGCGCCGTGGTAATGCCTCATAATTTGTATCTGCATTCCGAGATAATTCAGAGCCGTCAATGGAACCTCGAAGGTGAAGAGGTCATAAATAAACAGTTGAAGTTTGAGTTTGCGGACACTCTGACGGCCATGATAATAGGATGGGCGATAAACAGCGCCATTATCCTTATATCCGCCTCGGTTTTCTATTCTCACGGAATAGTTGTCACAGAACTATCGCAGGCCCAGGCGACTTTAAAGCCTTTGGTCGGGGATGCCGCCGCAATCATTTTCGCTCTTGCGCTGATACTCGCCGGGTTCTCTTCCTCCGTCACGGCAGCCATGGCCGGCGGAAGCATCTTCGCGGGTATGTATCAGGAGCCTTTTGACGTCTCCGACAGTCACTCGCGCATGGGCATACTGATAACAATAGCAGGCGGGCTTCTCCTCGTTTTTTTTATAAGCGATCCTTTTCAGGGTCTTATCCGGAGCCAGATAGTCCTGAGCATTCAACTGCCATGGACTATTTTCTCGCTTATTTTTCTTACATCATCTGCCAGGGTCATGGGCAAATACGCAAATACCAAAATCAGCAAAATATTCCTCTGGCTAATTTTTGCCGTCGTTTCCTTCTTTAATATCATGCTTCTTCTTCAAATATAATCTAATACGTGTAAAACAGGAAATTATCATATATTCCAAACGAATAATTCTGATAGAATAATTCTGACTGTTTAGCCGGGCTTATTCATTAAATTGGCACGGCAACCGAGGATATAGTATTTGAGCGGTTTTTTTTTGCCGATAGTCAAATACGGTATATGAAAATAAAGAGGCAAAAGCCTCGCAGGGAGGAACGACCGGGAATGTCCGCCTCAGGCGGATTCGCCGAGGAGAAAGCGCAAATACTTTATCCTCGGTTCAATCAGTAAATTTTGTGAATAATTTGGGTTAGAGTTGACACATATGATTATGGAAGATATAGAAGAATTAATAAAACAGTACGGTCTTGAAGAAGATTTGGAGCATGTAATTATCCCCTATACGGATAAAAATGGCGCCGGGAAACGCCGTTTTATATTGAAGAGACCGTTTATCAGGATTATGTATGATACGGGTTATTTTGTCGATTATCCTTTATCGGATGTTATAAAAGCCGCCGTGAAATATCCCGAAAGCTCATTAAGTGAGGCCCTCTACCGGATGAATCAGGAAGCAATTATGGCTGAAGCTGATAGTGACCCAGACAAAGGAAAAGACATGCCCTAAAGTTGATGAACTCGTAAAAAAGTCGTCATTCCCGTGCTTAATGCACCTACTGTTGGCGAAGGCGGGTCACCTCAGCGACTCGCCGAGGCGAGAATCCAGGTGGGCGCAACTTCTTGAAAAGAATGGATTCCCGATTAAGTACTTCGGGAATGACAGCCATGAAAAGGACTTTTTGCGATGTTGTAAAAGTTGCAAACTTTTTTCCGACAGCAAGGGTAGATATGCTGAAAAAGCCTTGTAGCAACACCTTATACTCAAAAAACCGGTCAGCAAGCCTTCTGCTACAATAAACAAACCGTAAGATTTGCAGTCATGTGTATCGCAAATGATCTCTCGTTGCATTACAAGGGTTTTTCAGCATGTCTGCCATTGCTTTGTGCAACCAATGGTTTACTGCAGCACCGCGGGAGTGTTCAGGCCGTACTTTTTCATCTTGTATCCTATCTGCCTTGGTGTAAGACCTATCATCCGCGCGGCCTTTGCCTGGATCCAGCCGGTTTTTTCAAGGGCGTCGAGGATGCTCGATTTCTCGATGTCCTGAATGCCTGCCTTTAATGATTCCCGTTGCAGCAACTCTTCATGTGAAGGCAGTTTCAGGCTGATCGGGAGGTCAGTAGGTCTGATGTTATTTGAGCCGGACATTACCACAAGCCTCTCTATAGTATTTTCGAGCTCCCTGACATTTCCGGGCCAGTTGAAATCCACAAGTATCCTGAGGGTTTCAGGTGAAAAGGATACCTCTTTATTGTTTTCCTCGTTGTATTTCTTAAGAAAGAATTCCACAAGCAGGGGGATATCCTCTTTCCTTTCTCTGAGGGGAGGCATAAATATCGGGACGACATTCAACCTGTAAAACAAGTCCTCCCTGAACCTGCCTTTTGATACCAGGTCCTCAAGATTCCTGCTGGTAGCGGCCAATAGTCTTATATCAACCTTTATTGTTTTTTCTCCGCCTACCCGCTCGAATTCCCTTTCCTGGAGGACGCGCAATATTTTGGGCTGAAGGTTAATGGGAAGGTCCCCGACCTCGTCGAGGAGTATCGTCCCGCCGTTGGCAAGTTCAAACCTGCCTTTCCGTGCGTTAATAGCGCCGGTAAAAGCGCCCTTCTCGTGTCCGAAAAGCTCGGATTCAAGCAGTCCTTCGGGGATAGATGCGCAATTGAATTTTATAAAAGACCATTTTGAACGCGGGCTCATGTAGTGGATCGCTTTTGCTATCAGTTCTTTTCCAGTGCCGCTTTCACCGTACAAAATGACGGTTGCCTTTGAATCCGACACCCGATGAACGGACTCGAATACCTCCTGCATCCTGTCCGAAGCGCCGATGATATTGGGCAGGCTGTATTTGCCCTTGAGTTGCAGCCTGAGATTTTCCCGCTCCTGCTCCGATTCTTTATAGTGCTTCCACAGCTTTACATACTGGGCGATGATCGATGCAATTATCTCAAGGACCCTGATATCTTCATCGATAGTTATGTCCTTATCTTTAAATATCCTGTCGGCGCTCAGTACCCCTATAGCTTCACCCTTAAACGTTATCGGCACGCAAAGGAATGAAATACCGCCCTTTTGGATCCTTGAACCCGTCTTGTTCATAAACAAAGGTTCGGCGCCGACATTGGGAATGACCATGGGAGCGCCTTTTTCCAGCACCCTTCCTACGATCCCCTCTCCTATCTTGTACTTGCCCTTTTCAATCTGTTCTTTGGTCAAACCCTGGGCGGCGACTATCTTCAGTTCCTTGGTATTCTGGTCGAAGAGGAAAACGGACCCGCGTTCCATTCCGAGGAAATCCCCGAGAACGCGCATGGTCCTGGAGAAATTTTTTTCAAGGTCGAAAGAAGAATTGAGCACCTTGCTGACTTCAAGGAGCGCTGAAAGGATCCGGTTTTCTCTGGCAAGTGATTGTGCCATGGAATTAAATGTTTTCTACCATCTCCCAGACGCCGCACGGACATACGCCTGCGCAGAAGCCGCAGCCGATGCACTTGTCGTCGTCAACAACATATTCATAGGAACCGTCTGCATGCTCCACCCTGCTTATGGCGCCCCAATAGCATGTAGTCTCGCACATATGGCAATCCCTGCAGGCAGCGCAGGACATACATTTGTTTGCTTCCCGGTCGGGGCTGAAATCGCCCTTGCAAACCTCGTAATATTCCGTCCTGATACGTTCATACGGGATGACCTGTTTTGTCTCAGGCTGGCGCGGCGCATGCATGATCTGGTAATGGATGGTTTCAGCGGCAATCCGTCCCTGGCCGATGGGATGTGTGACCAGGCCTAAACGTGTTGCGTCGCCTATTGCAAAGACCTTCACATCAGAGGTCTGGCCGATATCGTTTACAGCCAGCCACCCGCGTTCGGTATGCACGGAAGGCGGGATGAAGTCGAGTATCGGCATATCGCCGACGGACATGATTACAAGGTCCGCCTCAAGCGAACTGCCGTCTTTAAAATACAGTTTCTTTTCCGCATGGTCATAGCGGTCGGTAAATTTCGGATAGATAATTTGCGTCCCTTTTGCAACCGCCGTTTCCATCTCTTTACCGAAGGCCGCGGGTTTCTGAATATCTACGGCAATAACGGATTCGGCCCCGCAGTTGTATGCCTGGGACGCCACATCCATGCCGACATTTCCGGCCCCGATTATGACGACCTTCCGGCCCTTCAGTTCGGGTTCATTCCCGGTGTTCATACCCCTGAGAAAATCATAAGCGGAAACGATGTGCTCCGAACCGGGGAACGGGAACATCCTTGGTTTATGTGCGCCGCATGCAACGATAACGATTTCATGGTCTTTATATATTTCTTCAAAACGTTTTTGGTCGATTTTTGCATTCAGATGGATATTGACGCCGATTTCCCTAAAACGTGAAAGCTCCTTCTGAAGCACCTCCTGAGGCAGGCGTTCCCTTGGGATACACAATTCAAGCTTCCCGCCGAGCTTGTCCGTCGCTTCATATAAATCAACGGTATGTCCTTTTAAGCCCATTTGCCAGGCAGCGCTTAATCCCGCCGGGCCGCCGCCGATTACGGCTATTGCATGTCCGGTAGGAGCGGCTTTTTGAGGTGCAGGCAGATCAAGTGCGAGCCTGCCGAGTTTATCAATGCTTAAAGGTTTATCAATCCTTCCGCGCGTACAGCTCTGCATGCAGAGATTAGGGCATATCTGCCCGCAAACCGTTGCCGGTAAAGGGCTGTACTGCAAGACCAGTTCGAGGGCCTCATGGAATTTCCCCTGCCGCATGAGGGTCGCTCTCTTTTGAGACGGTATGTG
>JBAZWR010000099.1:0-10458 GCA_041660325.1 Thermodesulfovibrionales bacterium
GATTTCAGTTGGGACATCCTGTCACAGCGGCTCAGGGAACTGGCATTTCTGAACAGGGGGCTCAAGATTTCCCTTACCGACGAAAGAACGGAAAAAAACCAGGTCTTCCATTACAGCGGCGGGATCGTATCCTTTGTCGAACACCTCAATAAGAACAAGACGACTATACATCCCAAGACCATATATATATCCGGTGAAAAAGAGGACATCATTGCCGAGATAGCATTGCAGTATAATGACGGCTATTCGGAGAATATGTATACATTTGCAAACAACATCAACACGAAAGAAGGCGGCACTCACCTGATAGGATTCAAGTCGGCCCTTACCCGGACGGTCAACAGCTACGCCTCGTCTTCAGGCATCATGAAAGACGCAAAAGAGGGCCTCAGCGGCGAGGATATCCGGGAAGGACTTACGGCTATAATCAATATAAAACTTATGAACCCCCAGTTTGAGGGCCAGACCAAGATGAAGCTCGGAAACAGCGAGGTCAAAGGCATCGTTGAATCCATAGTGAATGAGGGCCTCGGCAACTATTTTGAGGAAAACCCTTCCGTGGCGCGGAAGATCATTGAAAAGGCCCTCCAGGCTTCAAGGGCGCGGGAGGCTGCGCGGAAGGCAAAGGAGCTTACGAGAAGAAAGGGCGCACTTGAAGACACCGGACTGCCGGGCAAACTTGCCGACTGCTCGGAAAAAGACCCGGCCCTGAGCGAAATTTTCATAGTCGAGGGTGACTCGGCAGGAGGATCGGCAAAGCAGGGGAGAGACAGGCGGACACAGGCGATCCTGCCCCTCAGAGGAAAGATATTGAACGTTGAGAAGGCAAGGTTCGAAAAAATGCTCGGCTCCGAGGAGATAAGGATACTCATCACTGCGCTGGGTACGGGCATAGGGACCGAGGATTTTGATATATCAAAAATAAGATACCATAAAGTCATCCTTATGACGGACGCCGATGTTGACGGCGCCCATATCAGGACGCTGCTGCTGACATTCTTTTACAGGCAGATGCCGCTTGTCATCGAAAACGGATATCTTTACATTGCCCAGCCGCCGCTTTTTAAGGTCAAGAAAGGCAAAACGGAAAAATATATTCAGAATGAAATAGAGATGCTGAACATGATCTTTGAACTTGCTTCGGACGACATTGAATTGTCTATCAAAGGACAGAACGTCAAAAACAAGGCCCTTATCCCCCACATGAAAAGGCTTTACCGGTTTGAGCGTCTGAAGGAATGGTTTGAGCGGAGAAGGAAAGACCCGGACCTGCTTATTTTTATCCTGTCAGCCGGCATCGACAAAGAGACAATGAAAGACCAAAACAGATTTGAGGAATTCCTGAACCGGGTGAGAGAAAAAGATCCTACTATGCATATTGGCGAGACCCGGTTTGATGAAGAACACCAGACATACGGAGTCGAGATACGGAGAAAGACCTATAAGCTGAACCTTGATACCAATTTCATTACGTCCCCCGAGTTCAGGGAGCTTGAAAACTTTTATACAATCATAAAAGACCTTGGAACGCTGCCGTACAAAGTCCAGACAAAAGACGGAGAAAGAGAAGTAGCTGCAAGCAAGGAGCTCCTTGAGCTGATACTCGCCGTAGCGAAAAAAGGCCTCAACATCCAGCGGTACAAAGGTCTCGGCGAAATGAACCCCCAGCAGCTATGGGAGACGACGATGGACCACGAAAAGAGGACCCTGCTTCAGGTGACCGTTCAGGATTCCGTAGAAGCTGACAGCATATTCACCATACTAATGGGCGACCAGGTTGAACCCCGAAAAGAGTTTATCACCACCCACGCGCTCGAGGCACGGAATATAGATATATAAAAAACAGGTATTCTCCGTTTTTCAGAAAAAATGAAAATGTCGATTTCTGCGTGATGTGGTCACTGATTCTTGTCTGGAAATCCATCAATAAATCGTGTCCCCCATTTTGGGTAAGGCGTCATTTTATTCTCACAGAAGTCAAGAGTGCCGAGCATCCTAATTACTCTGCGGAGTACGAGAGAAAATAGCTGCAGGTACGTCCTCTTTCCTCCGATGCTTGTCCTTTGTTTTGCATGGAACGAGAGCTTCAACAATCCTCGGCCAACGCCTCCAAAGTTCCCCGTAGTCCTACTATCCGGTTTTTATCCCGTGAAGAACGAGGGTCTGCAATATGTCACGCATGTGGTCGATATGAAAGCCGACGTGAAAATCGGCGAGGCCAGACGCCCACTGGGCCAGGGTCGGATACTCTCCGAGCGGCGACTCCTTAAGCATGGGAATATGAGCCTTCCTGGCAAGCTGTTCTTCCGAAAGACCCTCGACGAATGCTGCAATACCCGCATATTCCCGGTCAAATTCGGCAAGAAGTTCTGTAAGGGTCATTCTGCTTCGCTTCGCTCCCCAAAAGGGATCTTCGGGCTTTATATCGATTTCTGGTGTATCCAGTTCAATGAACTGTTTCAGGGTAGGGAGGTGGCCTGTTCCCTCCGGACCGCAGAGATGTGATATGATCTGCTTGGGCGACCATCGGCCCTCTGGCACCCGGGATGAACTCTCTTCATTGAGCCCCTCACAAGACTTCCTGAATTCGGCCGCCTTCGCGCGTACTCCCTGCGCGATTTCTTTTCCATTCTGATCAGTCATATATTCATACCCCCTTTCTCACCTCCTTATATTCTATCAAGACCCGCTTTAATTCTCAAAACATGAATGCAGAGTTGCCAAACCTCGTGAGCCGGAAAGAGATAAAAAAGAAGACAGGCTATTTTATTACTTTCCAGAATGCCTATTTCTACTGTCAATCGATAACAGTTTCATATTCCAATAACTATCGAGTTGCAGGTGGAGCCTGGATTGTTTGATATCCTCGACATGAAGAAACTTGCCTGTGCTGCACAACAATCCGGGGTATACCAAGACTGTATATGTCACTATATAATATCTGATAAGAGAAATCACAACAGTTAAGGAGGAGTGGATGTGAAGATAAAGATCGGAGTCATGGGTTCTGCGACGGGCAACTTTTCTAAGAAAATCAAGGGAATCTCTTATGAACTTGGCTGTGCGATTGCCAAAAATGACTGCGTAACCATTACGGGGGCTTGCCCGGGACTGCCGCTGGAGGCGGCAAGAGGGGCGAGTGAAGCGGGGGGCTTGGTTGTGGGGATATCTCCGGGTCTGAGTGAGTGGGAACATATAAATAAATATCATTCTCCCGTTGAGCATCATGATGTTCTAGTCTTCACAGGAAGCGGACTTATGGGAAGAGAGGTGGTAAATATACGGAGCTCAGACATCGTAATCATTGTCGGCGGCCGCTCGGGTACACTGGGGGAGTTCTCAATCGCATTCGATGAGGGAAAGTTGATAGGTATCCTGGAAGGTACCGGAGGCATTACATCGGAAATAAGGGACATCGTGAAAATTGTGAAGAAAAAAACCGGTGCCAGGATTATCTATGGCAAGGACCCGCATGAACTTGTGATAAGTCTTCTCGTTGTCTATCGCAAAGAGCATTGTAAACATCCCGACATTCATCGCGCACTCTAAGACGGGGATAAAATGAGAACGCCGGTCAATCAGCAGGTTAATGAAGGTTGATGCCTGTAATATGCAGTTGTGTCAGTGCATATTTCTATGGAGAAGTGTTAAGATTAACTTGTGGAATGCGGAAAAGTTCGCTACAATTATTTCAATTAATATGCAAAATGGCCGGGATTTTTCATCATTTGTGAAAATAAAATAAATTTTGTAACGCATTAAGAATTAAGAAAAACGAATTTCACTTTTTGCGAAAACCGGGAAGTATTATCTTTATCTGTCCTTGAAAATCCATGGGAAAAATTATTGCTATAGTCAATCAGAAGGGCGGGGTGGGTAAGACCACTACCGCAATCAATCTTGCCGCGTCTCTTGCCCTTGCTGAAAAAGAAATACTAATTGTCGATACCGACCCGCAAGGGAATTCCACCTCCGGACTCGGCATAGCAAGAGCGGACCTGGAGAGAAGCCTGTATGATATCTATACAGGCAGATGCGGGATCATTGACGCCGTTCAGACGACCGTAATGGAGCATCTCAATATCCTGCCGTCTACTATAGATCTTTTAGGTGTAGAGGTGGAACTGGTCGGCAAAGAGGAGCGCGAATATATATTGTCCAATGCGCTAAATGCCGTCAGAGAAAACTACCGGTATATTTTCATAGACTGTCCGCCCTCGCTCGGCCTGCTCACTTTGAACGCCCTTGTCGCCGCTGATTCCGTCATAATACCCGTGCAATGCGAGTATTATGCGCTTGAAGGACTCGGGCTTTTAACAAATACTCTGCGGCATGTGAGGAGTTCTTTCAAGCCCGAGCTTGAGATCGAGGGGATAGTCCTTACCATGTTTGATTCGAGAAACAACCTTGCCCAGGAAGTGGCAAACGAGGTGAGGAAACATTTCAACGATAAAGTTTATAATACCGTCATCCCGAGGAATGTCACCCTCGGAGAGGCGCCGAGTTTCGGCAAACCGGCTATTCTATACGACATCCGCTCAAAAGGAGCGCAGTGCTACTTATCCCTTGCAAAGGAGATACTGAATGAAAACGGCGTTGGGCAAAGGTCTTGAAGCCTTAATCCCTGACAAGGGTGAAGAGGTCATCCAGCTTGATATCGACCGCATCTTTCCCGGCGAGCAGCAGCCGAGGAAAATTTTCAAAGATGATTCTCTCAAAGAGCTTGCCGTATCGATAAAGGAAAAAGGGGTCATCCAGCCTGTCATCGTATCCCGCACGGGCGACGGCGCATTCAGGCTTGTTGCAGGGGAGCGCAGATGGCGGGCTGCCGCTCTTGCCGGTTTAAAGAAAATACCTGCACTGATAAAAAACGTAGCCTCAAGGGACTCTCTTGAAATAGCGCTGATAGAAAATATCCAGAGGGAAGACCTCAACCCTATTGAAGCTGCAGAAGCATTCAACCGACTCATAACCGAGCATAAGCTGACTCAGGAAGAGCTTTCCGACAAGGTCGGTAAGGACAGGGCTACAATATCCAATTACCTCAGACTATTAAAGCTTCCTGATGAGGTGAAGGCCTTATTATACAACGGTTCATTGAGCATGGGCCATGCCAAAGCTATCCTTGCGATAGAGGGCAGGACGCCCCGGATAGAGGCGGCCGGTAAGATTATCCGGAAAGGTCTCAGTGTCAGAGAGGCTGAAGCGCTGACGAAAAAAATAGCTAAACCACGGAAACAGGAACCGGTCAAAGACCTGCAGATTTCATCACTGGAAGAAAAATTAATCAAGAGCCTTGGGACAAAGGTGCGGATAACACATAAAGGTAAAAAAGGCCGGATTGAGATTGAGTATTATTCATTGGAAGAACTTGAGAGGCTTTTAGATATCCTGATGGTTTGATAATGCAGATATTGTGAAAAAATTTATTTAACACGTCTACGACCCATAGGGATGAATTTATTTTAATGATATTTCAAGGTGGTATCACTAAAACTTACCGGTAGACATCAGTTAAAAGTACACTTAGGTATCGAAAAATAAATTTTTCACAAGATCTGCATTATCTTTATTGAATGATTTGAATGAAAGGAGGATATATGCAGGAAGAGGCTGTATATGACGTCGTCATCATCGGGGGAGGGCCGGCCGGGCTTACGGCCGGGCAGTATGCGTCAAGGGCTAAGTTAAAAACAATAATACTCGATAAATCAGCCACTGCGGGAGCGCTTGCTTATTCGAGCAGGATTGAAAACTATCCCGGACTTACAAAACCATTGCCGGGCAAAGAACTTCTCGATATCATGAGAGAGCAGGCGATAAGTTTTGGAGCGGAGTATGCAGAAGCTCAGATTGTGGGCGTTAATCTGTCCGGAGAAATGAAAGAAGCTATTACCATGAATATGCAGGTCAGCGGTAAAACCATGATTATTGCTACCGGCTCTATGGGCAGGAAACCGGGCATAAAAGGGGAAGGTGAATTCCTTGGCAGAGGGGTGAGCTACTGTGCTATTTGCGATGCGGCATTTTACAGGGGTTTTAAAGTCTGCGTGATCGGCAATTCCGAAGAAGCCGTAAAAGAGGCCGGTGTTCTTGCAAGATTTGCCGAAACCGTATATCTGATCTCTCCAACCCCTAAACTTCACGTAGATGATCATCCCGTTTTCAAAGAACCGAATGTGAAGGTGCTTGCCGGCTATACGGTTACTTCTATTGAAGGCAAAGACCTGGTTGAAAAGATCAAAATGACGGATCCGGAGAAAAAAGAGGCGGAACTCGAATTGGCAGGCGTTTTTGTCTATCTTCACGGCAATAAACCTGTAGTGGATTTCCTTTACAACGCAATTGAAACCAATGAAGACGGGTGTATCCCGGTTAATGCCATGATGGAAACATCCGTCCCGGGCGTTTTTGCGGCAGGGGATGTAACCTGCACGGAGGTCAGACAGGTTGTTGTTGCGGCGTCACAAGGATGTCTGGCAGCGCTTGCAGCCGAGAAATATTTATATAAAAGAACGAGATATAAGATGGATTGGGGAAAGTAAACCCGACTGCAAGGCGGACATGCTGAAAACGCCTTGTAATGCAACGAGAAATTATTTGCGATACACATGACTGCAAATCTGATAGTTTCATTTGTCAGCAAAAGGCTTGCTGACCGATCCCAACGAAAATAAGGTGTTGTCCGCACTCAGGCGGATTCGCTGAGGAGAACTACAAGGCGTTTTCAGCATATCTACCTCGCAGCCAGATGATAGGTTATACAACCGGCAGGGATGTTATTTCTTTTTATAGCCTGTCAGACCGAGCAATTCCGCCGCATTATTAGGGGCATAGCCCTGTGCATCGTTGTTGAAGTAAATATATGCATCTTTTTTCTGCTTTAATTGAGCTTTTATAAATTTGGCGTCTTCCTTAAGGAATTCAGTGCTGTATGATGTTGTATGACTGCCCTCTTTTCCGTGTCTCCTGATGTAAACAAAGTCGGTGGTTACGGGGATGTCGATAAGAAACTCGGGATGATCCGCCATGCACGCCGCCGCATTTTCACGTTCGAGCAGTGTGAAGACTTTTTTATTTATCCAGGTCTTGTTCCTGAATTCAAAGGCATGCCTTGTGCCAAAGGGTTTTAGCTCTTCAAGGAAGGCTTTGAAACGGTCGATATCCATATTGAATGTCGGAGACAGTTGCCACAGGACGACCCCCAGTTTCTCTTTCAGTACCGACGCCCTTGAAAAAAAGGTTTCCAACGGCTCCGCACAGTCCTTCAGCTTTTTTACATGGGTGATGAATCTGCTGCCTTTCAGGGCGAAGATGAAATTGTCGGGAGTTGCCGAATGCCATTTGGCAAAGGTCTCCCTGTCCGGGAGACGATAGAACGTTACATTCAACTCTACTGATGAGAAGCGTTTGCAGTAATAGTCGAACCAGTAATTTTTCGAGAGGTCTTCCGGATAGAAAATACCCCTCCAGTGATCATAGAGAAACCCGCTGCATCCTACCCTTAAATCAGCCACGTTACAACTATTATATCACAATGGGAATATATGTTTTAGTTTA
The DNA here is from genome assembly GCA_041660325.1 of Thermodesulfovibrionales bacterium. Classification (GTDB taxonomy): domain Bacteria; phylum Nitrospirota; class Thermodesulfovibrionia; order Thermodesulfovibrionales; family SM23-35; genus DYFC01. The sequence goes on from JBAZWR010000099.1 coordinate 7,561, forward strand.
CCTTGCAATTTTCAGGACTCCTTCAAGCTGGGCGATCTTATGGGTGAGACTGCCCAGCTGGGTTTTATCCTTTACATCAAGGATTAAGGTGATGCGGCCCTTTTTGTCCTCTGTTGAGATTGCTTTTAGATTGCTGATGTTTACATTAACGGACGATATGAGCGCGCTGAGGTTTGCCAAAATCCCCGGTCTGTCAACCGTTTCCACGAGCAGCCTGACCGGCGTTGTTGTTTCTCCTTCAGGTTTCCATTGCACATCCACAAGCCTCGCATTGTCCAGGGCGAGGTTCTCCACATTAGGACAGTCTTTCCGGTGGATGGTAACGCCCCTTCCCCTTGTCACAAACCCGATAAGGCCGTCCCCGGGGATAGGGAAGCAGCACTTGGCAGTATGATAGAGGACGTTATCGACGCCTTTTATGGTTATGCCTTTATGTTCTTTCGGTTTTATTATTTTTGGAGCCGGCGCCTCTTCAACAACAGGCTTCTCAGGTATAAGCTTGTTGACGATCTGATGCGCGGACAATTTTCCGTGGCCAATGTCCGCATAGATGTCTTCAAGAGACGGGACATTGAAAAACTTCAGGGCCTTTTGCATTTCTTCGGATTTCAGTATGGAAGGCCCCAGATCGTGCCTTCTTAATTCCTGTTCAAGCAATTTGACGCCAAGTTCTATGCTCTGCTTCCGTTCCTCGGCTTTGACCCATTGCCTTATTTTGCTTTTGGCCCTCTGAGTCACAACAAATTTGAGCCAGTCCCTGCTCGGCTTCTGTGTGGGAGAGGTCATTATTTCAAGGGTATCGCCATTTTTCAGAGTATGTTTAAGGGTCACTATTCTTCCATTAATTTTTGCGCCGACACATTTGCTTCCAACCTCGGTATGAATACTATATGCGAAATCCACCGGCGTTGAACCGATGGGCATCTCTTTAATTTGTCCTTTGGGAGTAAAAACATAAATGACTTCGGGTATAACCTCACCCTTGACCGCCTCAAGAAAGTCTTTTGCATCACCGAGGTCTCTCTGCGCCTGCATCAGGTCCCTGAGCCATGAAATATACTTGTTGCTCCGCTCGTCTATCTTGCCTTTTTCTTTATATCTCCAGTGAGACGCAATCCCGTGATCTGCGATCATATGCATTTCGCGGGTCCTGATCTGGAATTCCACCCGCTCACCTTTGGGACCTATGATAGTCGTATGCAGGGACTGGTACATGTTTGATTTCGGCTGCCCTATATAGTCTTTAAACCTGCCCGGGACCGGGGTCCACAGGGAATGGATAAGACCAAGAATCGCATAACAGTTCGCCTGCGTATCCGTTATGATTCTCAGGCCAAGGACGTCGTGGACCTGTTCAAAAGGGATCTCCTGTTTCAGCATCTTCTGATAGATGCCATAGTAATGCTTTATCCTCCAGGACACTTTCCCCGGGATGTTTTCCTCTTGCAGCTTACCGCTAATAATTTCGGTAACGGATTTTAAATACTCTTCCTGCTCTTCTTTTCTTTTTGCAACCTTTCCGACCAGATCATTATAGAGGTCGGGCATCATAGCGTGGAAACTCAGATCTTCAAGCTCGGTTCTCATCCATCCGATACCGAGCCTGTTTGCCAGGGGGGCATATATCTCCAAAGTCTCCGCTGCGATCCTCTGCCGCCTGTTTTCAGGAAGGTGCTGCAGGGAGCGCATATTGTGAAGTTTATCCGCGAATTTTATCAGGATAACTCTTATATCTTCCGACATTGCCAAAAGCATTTTCCTGAAGTTCTCTGCCTGGGCCTCTTCTTTTGTCTGGAATTCCATTCGGGAGAGTTTCGTCAGCGACTCCACAAGAAAGGCAATCTCCTTGCCGAACGTTTCCTGTATATCTTTAACCGTAGCAGCGGTATCTTCAACAGTATCATGGAGCAATGCGGCAGAGATTGTTGCGATATCCATCTTCATATCCGCAAGGAGGGAGGCAACCGACAAAGGATGCCCGATATAAGGGGTGCCCTCTACTCTTTTCTGTCTCGCATGGGCTTCGCTGGAAAACTGATAAGCGCGCTTCAGGAGTTCAATATCCGCATCCGGGATATACGAAAGGACTTTTTTTATAAGGAGATCAATGGTGATCTGTTCATCCGGCATACCATATTATACAACTTTACTTACCGGCTTGGCCGGAGGGCCTTTAAATGGAGTTGGACGTTTTTTTGCCCCTCCCATTCGTTGATTGAAGGGGTATAGACGGCGTCTACTTTTGCTGAAATATCCATTTTTTCCAGTAAGGACGACATATTGAAACCGATAGCGTCAAGAGACCGGTTTTTCTGTTTAAGCTTCATCTTTAGATGGGCGTCCTTGAGGACCCTCGGATAAAGGACTTCGAGACCCCTTGAACCGATGAGCGGCTCCGGATTACCGCAACCGAAGGGTTCGAGCATCTCGATCTCTTTAATAAGGTCTAACCCGATATCAGGCAGTTCCGCCAGAGCGTCAATCTCAAGGGTGGAGATGAAATCTTTCTCATCAAGGGTTTTTTCTGCAATCCTGTTGATACATTCTTCAAACAGGGATATGTGTTCCGTTTCTAATTCCAGTCCTGCAGCCTGCTTATGCCCTCCAAACCCTGCAAGGACTTCTTTACAATCTGCAAGTGCCCTGCATATATCAAAAGAGGGTATGCTCCTGGCCGAACCTCTGGCAATCTTTCCTTCTACGGAAAGAATAAATGTGGGCCGGTAAAAAGCCTCCTTAATTCTTGAGGCCACAATACCGATCACGCCTCTGTGCCACCCCTCTGATGCAAGGACAATGACCGGTTTAATACCTTTTTTGTTTAACTGCTGCAGGGCCTCCTGATAAACCTTTTCCTCTATCTCCTGTCTTTCGGTATTGAGTTCTTTTAGCCATGAT
>JBAZWR010000100.1:0-10188 GCA_041660325.1 Thermodesulfovibrionales bacterium
CGGGTACGTTCGGCGGACATGCGTACGATTCCATCATGATGATAACGGAAGCTTTGAAAAAAGTCGGACCCGATAAAAAGAAGATCAAAGATTATATCGAGACTAAGATCAAGAAATGGCCCGGCACGGGCGGTGTCTTTAATATATCACCGGATGACCACTGCGGATTAGATAAGAGCGCCTTTGAGATGGTTGTGGTAAAAAACGGCGACTGGGAAATTTTGAAATAATAGAGTGAACGATTGAGGGGATAACATCCCCTCAATTCTCTTCAGGAAATATCACAATTTGCTTACGGTCTTCTTGCAATTCCTTTTCTCAGGTCTTACCGTCGGGGCTGTTTATGCCCTGGTCGGCATAGGTTTTAATATCACGTACAATGCCACATCCATCATAAATCTTGCCCAGGGTGAATTTGTAGTGATCGGCGGTCTAATGATGTGGTTTTTTTCCGAATCACTGAAGCTCCCTTTTTTCTTATCCGTAGTTCTTACTATTATTACCGCAGGAATCGTCGGACTCTTAATGGAGAGACTGACGATAAAGCCTTTAAAAAACCCCGATCTGTTATTGATGATCATGATTACCATAGCGGTTTCAATCGTGCTGCGCGGGATTCTAATGTTTTTTTTCGGCAAAGATCCCTACGTGTACCCTTCTTTTACGGAGGGAGAACCCTTGAGCATTTACGGGGCGATTATCCAGCAGCAGACGCTATGGGTTATAGGTATCACCGGTTTCTGCATTATTTTATTATTTTTCTTCTTTAAAAAAACTATCATTGGGAAAGCCATGCTTGCCTGCGCGGTAAATCCTACCGCGGCTAAATTGGTCGGGATCAATGTGTCGAGGATGGTCATGCTGTCTTTTGTATTGAGCGCCATAGTCGGCGCAATCGGAGGCATGGCGATAACTCCTATTTCCCTTATGGAATATGATAAAGGTCCCATGCTTGCGGTAAAGGGGTTTTGCGCCGCGATAATGGGAGGTCTCGGCAGCAACAGGGGCGCGGTCCTCGGCGGATTTATCATCGGCATTCTCGAATCAATGACCGCGGGATACGTACATTCAGGATTAAAGGACGCGGTAGCTTTAATCATCCTGCTTATGATTCTTTTTTATAAACCGGCCGGCCTATTTGTCAGCAAAGCGATGCTCCAGCTGCGGAAATTTTAGCGTATGAAAAAAGAAGATTTATCCGCTTTTATTGTTTTTATCTTTCTCATTATACTGTTCCCTGTTTTCTCGGGGGGCGCCTATACTCTGACCGTAGGCATATTTTCGGGGATAAATGCACTGGTAGCGATAGGATTATGCATACTTATGGGATACGCAGGCCAGGTCTCTTTAGGCCAGGCAGGATTCTACGGGATCGGCGCCTATGTCTCGTCCGTTTTAAGCCTGCATTTAGGTCTTCCGATAGTTGTAAGCTTAATCCTCGCAATGGTCGCTGCCGCCGTTGCCGCAATGATACTGGCAGTCCCTGCCCTGAGATTAAAAGGGCATTACCTGGCGGTAGCCACCCTTGGGTTCGGCGAGATTATTAATGTAATCCTGAATGAATGGGGCCCGGGCGGTCCGTCGGGTTTTGGGGATATCCCGCATTTCGGCCTGGCGGGGTATACAATAGATTCGACAACAGGCTATTTTTACCTGACCTGGGGTCTTGTTGCCGCGGTAATGTTTTTCTCCATAAACCTTATTAACTCACGGACCGGAAGGGCATTGAGGGCCGTCCATGACAGCGAGGCGGCATGTAATGCAATGGGGCTGAATGTCGTCGCGCTCAAAATAAAAGTATTCATTCTCAGCGCGGCATACGCGGCCCTTGCCGGCAGCCTTTACGCGCATTATGTGACATTCATCAGTCCGGGCAGTTTTTCATTGTTTTATTCCATTTTAGTCCTCACGATGGTAATCGTCGGCGGCATTACTAATTTATGGGGCGCGATCATCGGGGCCGTGGTTATTACCGTGTTGCCGGAGTTGTTAAGAAGATTTGAAGAGCTGGATGTGCTTGTGTATGGTTTAATCCTGACGTCGTCCCTTATGTTTTTCAGAAAAGGTCTGGTCCCTATCCTGATCGAAAAAATAAAGAAATTAAGAGGCTTCGCTGTTGCTAAGCGTTAATGAGATATGGAAAAGTTTCGGCGGGCTTACGGCCTTGCGGAATATCAGTTTCGACGTAAAACAGGGAGACATTAAGGCTCTCATAGGTCCGAACGGCGCGGGCAAAACAACCCTGCTCAATATTGTGAGCGGCATACATCGGCCCGATAAAGGCGAAGTCAAATTTTTAGGCGAAAGGATAGTTCACCTGTCTCCGGCAAAGATCGCCCAAAAGGGCGTATCGAGAACTTTTCAGCATGTAGAGCTGTTCGGAAATATGACCGTAATTGAGAATGTCATGGTCGGCAGGTATGCAAAAACCAAAGCCGGATTCTTTTCATCAGGACTTAGACTTCCCTCTATAGTGAAAGAAGAGAGAGAAGTACAACGTAAAAGTGAAGAGATCCTTGAGTATGTCAACCTTGTTCACAGAAAAGATGAAATTGCCTCCAATCTTCCCATAGGCGAGCAAAGGATCTTGGAAATTGCACGAGCCCTGGCTACGGACCCTCAGCTCGTCCTTCTGGACGAACCTGCCGCAGGGTTAAATATAAAGGAAACGCGCGAGCTTGGAGAGATCATCAGGAAGATAAGAGGGGAGCTGAAGATAACGATAGTCCTTGTCGAGCACGATATGGACCTTGTGATGAAGATAAGCGATTCGATAACCGTTCTGAACTTCGGGGAGGTAATAGCCGAGGGTACTCCTCTTGAAGTGCAGAAAAACCCGGAAGTAATTGTTGCATATCTTGGAGAGGAAGAAGAGCTTCAGACGGGATATAATGCTGATACTTAAGAATGTAGACGTATATTATGGCAAGATACACGCTATTAAGCGGGTGTCTCTTCATGTAAACAAAGGGGAGATTGTTGCGCTTATCGGGGGTAACGGCGCCGGTAAAACAACTCTCTTGCGCACTATTTCAGGGCTTATCCGGTCGAGCAACGGGAATTTGACGTTCGATGACCGTGATATCTCCAAAGAAAACCCGGATTCAATAGTGAAAAGCGGGATATCGCATGTCCCGGAGGGGCGCCTTGTTTTTCAGCCTTTAAGCGTTGAGGACAATTTGTTGCTCGGCTCTTTTAACCGGTATTCCCTGAAGAATCGCGCAAAAATCAGGGATGATATGGAGATGATTTACTCTATCTTCCCTGTTTTAAAGAAGCGGAGAAAGCAGCTTGCAGGGACCCTTTCAGGCGGAGAGCAGCAAATGCTTGTTATCGGTCGCGCTTTAATGGCAAGGCCGAAGCTGCTTTTACTTGACGAACCAAGTATGGGTCTTGCGCCGATTATAATCAAAGATATTTTTAGATATGTAGTCGAGTTGAGGGACGCCTACGGTTTAACAGTGCTTCTGGTTGAACAGAACGCGAGGAGCGCCCTGAAGATAGCAAATACCGGGTACGTTCTTGAAACAGGTAGAATCTTGCTCCAGGGTCCTTCTGAAGACCTGCTTTTAAACAGAGACGTCCAGAGGGCCTATTTAGGCAGGGATGTGGACTATAAGATTTGATCTTTTTAATTAAAATGGAGGAAGTTTATGTACTGGGAAGCTGAGAAAGAATGCATCGGCAGAGAGTCCCTCAGGCAGTTGCAGCTCGAGAGACTTCAATCTACGGTAGTAAGAGTTTACATGAATGTTCCTTTCTACAGAAAAAAATTCGATGAATTGGGAATCGACCCCGACTCTTTCCGCTCGCTTGAAGACGTAAATAAACTTCCTTTTACTTCAAAAGACGATTTAAGGATGAGCTATCCCTACGGCATGTTTGCGGTCCCCCTGCGCGAGGTGGTCAGAGTCCAAACCTCTTCCGGCACAACCGGAATGCCGACGGCAGTCGGCTATACACGAAATGACATTAAAATTTGGTCGAATCTTGCGGCAAGGATTCTTGCGGCAGGGGGTGTTACTCAGAATGATATTGTCCAGATTGCCTTTGATTATGGATTGTTTACCGGCGCATTGGGTCTGCATTACGGCGCCGAACGACTGGGGGCTTCGGTAATACCTATCTCGAGCGTTAACGCCAGACGGCAGGTAAAAATAATGCAGGATTTCAAAACTACCGCCCTTATGTGCACCCCCGGCTATGCGCTTTTGATAGCTGATGCAATCATGGAAATGGGTATTAATGTGAACTCCATGTCTTTAAAATACGGGCTTTTTGGAGCGGAACCGTGGTCCGAGGCGATGCGGCGTGAATTGCAGGAAAAGCTCAGGATTGTTGCAACCGACAACTACGGGTTGAGTGAAGTGATGAGTCCCGGAGTAGCGGGAGAGTGTCAGGAGCGAAACGGTCTCCACATTAATGAAGACCACTTCCTTGTCGAGGTTGTCGACCCGGAAACACTCGAGCCTTTGCCCGATGGGAAAACGGGTGAACTGGTTATTACGACGCTTACTAAAGAAGCATTTCCCGTTATACGGTTCAGGACAAGGGACCTGACAAGTCTCATAACCGGACCTTGTCCCTGCGGCAGGTCATTCGTCAGGATGAACAAGGTCATGGGCCGGACGGATGATATGATAAAAATAAGGGGGATCACCGTTTTCCCGTCTCAAATTGAATCGGTGCTTTTTGAGCTTGAGGGAATGGAGCCGCATTATCAGATAATCATCGACAGGAAAGCAGCGGTTGACGAATTAACAGTTCTCTTTGAGGTATCTGAATCCGTTTTTTTCGACCAGGTCAGGAAACAGAAAGATTTCATTGAGCGGATCAAAGCGAGACTTGCCTCGGAACTCGGTATATCCGTAGAAGTTAAACCTGTAGAGAAACAAACTCTCGGCAGGTTAGATGGAAAGGCAAAACGGGTCATAGACAAAAGAAGATTATAACCGGCGGAAGTTTGAATATTAATGTTTAAAAATAAATAGCGATTATGGTATGCTTTCAAATCTTTACAAAATAAAGGGAGGGGGAATCTGATGAAAAAGTTGTTAGCAGTAGCTTTAGTAGTTTTGTTAGGAGCTGTTTTCTTCATTTCAACGGTCCATGCTGAAACGACCTTTAACTATGGCGCTTCGGAAAGGATCAGACAGGAGATCTGGGATAATGTAATCGATCTGAAGACACTGCCTCCATCTAATGGTCTTTACGATAGAAATTTCTTCCGTTTCAAGACGTCTCTCTGGGGCAGCGCTGACTTTAATAAGGATGTAAGTGTATATCTTAAGCTTACCAGTGAAGTGTACTATAATCTGGGTCCTTATAGTTACCCAAGTGATAAAAATGGCCATTTCACACGACTGGATGAGAATGAGATGGTCGTTGATAATTTGTATATAAAGGCGAACAATGTTTTTGGACTTCCGGTTGACCTGAAAATAGGCAGACAGGATTTTCTGGGACCGGACATGTATGGCGAGGGATTTTTATTCTCTGATGGGACCCCGAATGACGGTTCGAGAACTTTTTACTTTAATGCCGCAAAGGCAAAATGGAGAATCAACGAGAATCACAATGTAGATTTTGTCTATATCACGAACCAGTCCCAGGATAGATATCTGCCGACGTGGCGCACAGCTATTGAGAACAGCCCCACATATTACAACCATAAGAGAATACTTAATGCGTCTGACGAACAGGCCTTTATGGTGTATGGCAGAGATAAAATCAATCAAAACCTGACGGTAGAACCATATTATATCTACAAAAAAGAGGAAGAGATTTCAAAACCTCCATTTCCGATTGCTACTCCTGAACTTGATTTGAATACCATCGGAGCACGAGCGGTTTATAAAGCAGATCCATGGACATTCGGAGGCGAATTCGCGTACCAGTTTGGAGAATATGACGGAAATAAGAGTGCTGGTGGATACGCAGGGCAAGATAGAAAAGGATACGGTGGATACATCTTTGGAAATCGTAAATTTGCAGACATGACACTGAAACCTGAATTTGAGCTTCGGTTTGTGTATTTATCCGGAGATGATCCTGGGACCGGCAAAAACGAAAATTTTGACCCCTTATTTTCGAGGGCTCCTTACTGGAACGAGCTTCTCATCTATACTCAGATATATGAGGTAATGAGGGATTCCGGAGCAATTCCCGGTTACTGGACAAATACCCAATTATTCATGGCAAAAGTAGGCTTGCAGTTAACTCCGGACACGAAATTAGCGCTCTCGTATCAGTACTGGAGGGCAAACGAGGATGCACAGTCTTCAAAGACTGCAATGTTCGGCGATGGCCATGAGAGAGGGCATCTCCCGACACTATTCCTCACCCACAAATTCAATAAAAATATAGATGCCTTTTTCCAGTATGAGTACTTTATCCCGGGTGATTTTTATGCCGACAAGGCACAAAACGCGCAGTTCTTAAGATGGCAGTTACAGTTCAAGATTTAAACGATTAGTTTAAATTAACCGAATATAAGGAGGGATGTTGATAGCTCCCGGATTCCAAAATGAGCTGTCTCATCCCTCTTCATTTTTCGGGTAATATCTTGACATTCATTTATCGAATCTGTTAAAACTATACATGAATTTTTTCTGTTTCTCATATATCCACTTTTACTTTTGGTACGGCTTTTACTTTAGGCCGTCTACCTAACGTAAAGGTTGATTGTGAGATATAGAAAGAACTAACACAAAAGATCAACCAGGAGCCGAGGGTAGACGGAAAGCGACCCCGGCTTTTTTATTTTAATAAAATAAAGGTCAAGGCCGGGGAAAGCTCCGGCCTTTTTGGTTTCCGGGAAGGAAAGGAGAGGTCAGGATGATAATCGTAATGCAGGCAGGCGCAACAAAACGTGAGAGGGATGAGGTTATTAAGAAAATCAGGGAATTCGGATATAAGCCTCATGTTATTCATGGGACAACAAGAGATGTGATAGGCGCGGTTGGGGACGAGAGGGGAAAGGTGATTCTACAGTCGATCGAATTTATGCCGGGTGTGGAAAGCGTAGTCCCTATACTTAAGCCTTACAAACTTGCATCAAGGGAAGTAAAAAAAGAGACGAGCATCATAAAAATAAGTGAAAATGTCAGTATAGGCGCCAAAGATATCATTGTTATGGCAGGGCCATGCGCAGTTGAAAGCGAGGAGCAGATTATAGATGTGGCAAAAGCAGTGAAAAAAGCGGGCGCGAAGGTATTACGGGGCGGGGCGTATAAGCCGAGGACGTCTCCCTATGCTTTTCAGGGCATGAAAGAAGACGGACTTAAACTACTTGCCAAGGCAAGGAAGGTAACGGGATTGCCGATCATTACCGAGGTTGTAAATCCTGAAACCGCCGAGCTTGTTGCAGAATATGCAGATATACTCCAGATAGGGACAAGAAATGCCCAAAACTTTGAGCTGTTGAAAAAACTTGGCCGGCTTAAAAAACCCGTTATGCTAAAGCGTGGAATGTCCATGACCATTCAGGAACTGCTCATGAGCGCCGAATATATACTGAGTGAAGGAAACCAATCGGTAATCCTCTGCGAACGCGGGATACGTACCTTTGAGACCGCAACCCGCAATACACTTGATCTCTCAGCCATACCGGTATTAAAGCAGAAAACCCATCTGCCGGTTGTAGTAGACCCATCGCATGCCACGGGAAATTATCAGTATGTGGCTCCAATGTCTTTTGCCGCGATAGCTGCCGGGGCTGACGGGCTTATGATTGAGGTGCATCCAGACCCGGAACATGCCTCTTCCGATGGTCCGCAATCTCTTACGCCGAAGAATTTCGCCTCAATGATGGAGAAGGCGAGATTATTTGCGGAAGTAACTGACAGATGCCTTTAATTATGGAGACGGTTAATTGAAACCCGCAAAAGCCGCCCCGTTTCACTATGCGTGGGCCGTCCTTGCAGCCGGGACGCTTGTTGTTTTCGGCAGTTTGGGATTGGCGCGGTTCGGGTACACAATGGTTTTGCCCGCCATGCAGTCCGGGCTGGGACTCACCAACACCCAGGCTGGCGGCCTTGCCACAGCCAATCTAATCGGATATCTGGCCTTGTCCGTTCTTGGAGGCGCACTCGCGGCGCGTTATGGACCAAGGGTCGTAATAACCGTGGGGCTTACTGTTGCGGCTGCAGGCATGCTGCTGACAGGCTTCGCAAATAGTTTTGCCGCTGCGGCTGCGTGGAGAGCGCTTACCGGTATCGGCAGCGGCGCCAGCAATGTTCCGGTCATAGGACTGCTTGCCGCGTGGTTCGTTCAGCATCGCCGCGGTATGGCCGCAGGTATCGGCGTGACAGGCTCTTCGTTAGCGTTGATTGTACTGGGACTTCTTGTGCCCCATGTGCTCGCCGCATACGGCCCGAACGGTTGGCGCGTTTGCTGGTTTATTTTCGCAGGCATAACCATGGGGTTGGCGGTCCTTGCTCTCGCTATTCTGCGCAATTGTCCTTCGGACCTCAAACTTCTTCCCATAGGCGCTCCAAGAGACGGCGCGATTGTCACCGTCAAGGGGAGAGAATTAAACTGGGGAAGAGTCTATCGGTCCGGCGTCGTATGGCATCTGGGTATGATCTACGTTGCTTTCGGATTCTCATACATCATCTACATGACCTTCTTTACCAAGTACCTGATAACCGAGGGTGGATATACACAGGAGTCAGCCGGCAGGTTGTTCATGCTCATGGGATGGTTAAGCCTGCTATGCGGTTTGATCTGGGGTTCGTTCTCGGACAAGTTTGGCCGCAAAACAGCCCTCGTGATAGTCTATATTATCCAGGCGGTTGCATTTGGTTTGTTCGCGCTATGGCCTTCGCCGCCCGGTTTCGTCTTTTCCGCTGTCCTGTTCGGCCTCACGGCATGGAGTATTCCCGCGATTATGGCTGCAACGTGCGGAGATCTGCTTGGCCCAAGGCTTGCACCTGCGGGGCTTGGGTTTATCACGCTCTTCTTTGGCATCGGCCAGGCTGCCGGTCCCGGTGTCGCCGGCGTTATCGCAGACGCCACATATTCCTTATCCACGGCGCTGTTGCTTGCCGCAGGGGTGGCGCTGTTAGGAGCAGTCGGTTCCCTGTTCCTCCGCAGTTCCTATCCTAAAGACAACGTTAATTCTGATTAGACCCTGAAGAATAAAGGGTGGGAGTGGCATAAATCTTTAGACGCTTAAATACATTGCAGACAATCCTCCCTCCAGAGGCAATTAATCTGATCGCATACTCCTGCTGAAGCAGTGCCGAAACAGTCAAAGTTTCCCTCGGTCTTCTGGATAGTGCGTATAATATTAGCTTTTTTCATGTTGCCGACTTTTATTCCTTTTGTCTTCGCGGTATCTTTTACTTGTTTCAGAGTCATAAAGAACCTCCTTTAAGCTTTTGTATAAAACCCACTATATCAAATCAGGCAACTATTTTCAAGGATATATCGGCTGCAGGGGCCGAGTGTGTCAGAGCGCCTGCGGATATAAAGTCCACACCGGTATCTGCAATGTCTTTGATATTCTCAAGCGTTACATTTCCCGAAGCCTCGATGAGAACTCTACCTTTTACAAGCGTTACGGCTTCTTTCATCTCATGAACAGGCATATTATCCAGCATAACAACATCCGCACCGGCTTTTATTGCCTCCCCGAGCTGATCAAGTGTTTCCACTTCCACCTCGATCTTGAGAAGGTGATGACCTTTTTTTGCACGGTTTACGGACTCTTTTATACTGCCCACCGCTTTTATATGATTGTCCTTGATAAGGATACCGTCGAATAGCCCGAATCTGTGGTTGCCGCCGCCGCCTGTTCTTACCGCATATTTTTCCATGAATCTCAGGCAGGGAGCGGTTTTTCTTGTATCAACGAGCTTCGCTTTTGTGCCCTGAATTTTATCGTTATACATAGAAGTGAGTGTTGCTATGCCGGACAGCCTTTGGAGAATATTGAGGCTTACACGCTCCCCTGAAAGGATCGTCCGGGTTTTGCCCCATACTTCGGCGATTACATCGCCTTTTATTATCCGGTCGCCGTCGCGAAAAAAGGTTTTAAAAGATAAGGATGGATCAAGAATGCGGAACACCTCCCGGACAAAAGGCAGACCGGCAAGCACAAAGCCGCCTTTTGCTATGATATGCGCCTTTGATATGTTTTCTTCCGGCAGGAGAAGAGAAGAGGTAATGTCGCCGCAGCCGACG
>JBAZWR010000101.1:0-10046 GCA_041660325.1 Thermodesulfovibrionales bacterium
AAGATCAAAGAAAAAACCGTTTTTTATCATTCTAAACATCACAAGCATGTCTTTATCCCTCGGACCGTAAACTGCCGGGGGTCTCAGGATGGTAACCGGAAAGGCGTCCCTGTATTTAAGAACGGCCTTTTCTCCTTCCAGTTTACTTCTCCCGTAATTTGATACCGGGGACGGTTTGCAGTCCTCACGTATCGGCGTCATGTCCTTGCCCGGGCCGACAGCAGCAAGGCTGCTCATATAGACAAACCGTTTCAATTTTGGGTTTTTTTCCGCGACAACCCGTATCAGATTTTCCGTGCCCTTCGTATTGATACGGAAAAATTCATCCGAGGAAGTCGATTTGGTGAGCCCTGCAAGATGAAAGATATAATCAAAATCACCGACGGCCTCGTGAAGGGATTCAGGTTTTGTGCAGTCCCCCTTGACGATTATGACATTAAGGGATTCAAGCCATTTTAGGTTGGAGGCATTTCTGGAGAGACAGGTGACCTCATACCCCTTTCTGACGAGTTCTTCGCAGAGATGGCTTCCGATAAAGCCTGTAGCGCCCGTTACCAGAGCCTTCATAAACTCCGGATATTTTGGGTGAAAAAGAGTTGAAGAGTTAAGCTCCGACCCGTCTGCCTCATGTGGTTTAATCCGCTTTAGGCGGATGAGCGGCCCATGGATTCGAGCCGTGCTATCCTTTCCTCGATCGGAGGATGAGTGCTGAATAGTTTTAGTATGCCGCCGCCGGATAACGGACTGACAATGAACATATGCGAGGTCGCAGGGTTGGCGTCCATGGGGATCTTCTTGGACGCCGAGTCAAGTTTACGCAGAGCTCCGGACAGGTATCGCGGATTTCCCGAAATGCTTGCGCCGCCTTCATCCGCGACATATTCTCTTGACCTTGAGATTGCCATCTGAACGATCATTGCCGCGATAGGACCGACGATCATCATAACTATGGCTGCAACAGGACTGCCGCCTTCATCATCGTCTCCCCTGTTACCGCCGAAGATCATTGCCCATTGCGCCATTTGAGCAAGATAGCTGATAGCGCCTGCAAAGGTGGCGGCAATAGTGCCGATTAAGATATCTCTGTGTTTAACGTGGGCGAGTTCATGTCCGATGACGCCCATAAGTTCTTCATGGCTCAGAAGCCGCATGATACCCGTTGTTACGGCAACCGCCGCGTGGTTAGGATTTCTTCCCGTCGCAAAGGCATTCGGTTGATCTTCATTGATAATATACACTCTCGGCATAGGTATTTCCGCTTTTTGTGCGAGCCTTCTTACAACGCCATACAGTTCGGGCGCTTCCGCTTCCGATACTTCCCTGGCGCGGTACATTTTAAGGACTATTTTGTCGCTGAACCAGTAGGAAAAGAGGTTCATTCCGAGGGCGAAGACGAGGCCTATCGTCATACCGTTTTTACCGCCCATTGCCGCTCCTGCCGTTATAAAGATAAGTGTAAGCATAACGAGGAGCAACATGGTTTTTATGTTATTCATTGAATTGATACCTCCATAAAAGGTTTGAGTTTCGCTAATGCTAATTGACTAATATTAGCGTAAAGCAGAGGATGTTTTCAATATATTATCCGGAGCCGTAAGAATGCAGCCCTGACAAAAGAAGGTTTACTCCAAGATATGTGAAGATGACGGCTGCAAAACCTATTACCGAGACAATAGCGACCTTTTTTCCCTTCCATCCCCTCACCATCCTGCCGTGCAGATAGAAGGCATAGATAAACCAGGTTATCAGCGACCAGGTCTCTTTCGGGTCCCAGCTCCAGTAAACACCCCAAGCCTGATCGGCCCAAATGGCTCCGAATATTAATCCGCCCAAAGTGAATATGGGAAACCCGACGGCAATGCTTCTGTATGTGATCTCTTCAAGCATATCGGGGGTTACATTTAACTTTTCGAGGACCCCTTTCAGGACATAACCATATTTCCAGATGATAAATAGCGCGGTAAAGGAAGCTATCCAGCTTATTATTTTTACAGTTGATGAAGGATGCAGGAAAGAGGTTTTAAACAGATAGCTTTTTATAAATTCCTCCGGCCTTACTTTTACTTGAAAGGTAAGGAAATCGATGCCCATGGTGACGAGAAGTATTGCGAATAAACCTAATGTGAACGTCCAGAAGAGATATGAAACCTCGCTTTTTTTCTCGGCTGTTATGATCAGATACATAAGTCCCGTGGCAAAGGACATGGCAAAAGCGGCATAGGCAATGAAACTCATCGTAACATGGGCAAGAAGCCAGTTGCTTTTCAGCGCGGGAACGAGCGGCTGTATCTCTTTTGATACGCCCGTCAGGTCTATAAATGCAAGTACCAGACCCGCGATAGGAGTGATAAAGGCCCCGAAGGAACGGTTTTTGAATTTGAATTCGATTATCAGATATCCGAGGATCAGACACCAAACGAAAAAAGTCATAGACTCATACAGGTTTGTCAGTGGAGCGGACCTGAGAAAGCCCATGCCGCTGAGTTCGGCGAATTCTTTCCATCTGAGTATGATTGCCAGGGTTTGTGAAAAGAACCCGACAATCGTAACGGTAGTTGCAACTATGCCCACCGGCGCTTTCTTAAACGCAAGATAAGTAATATAGATCATCATGGCGGTAATATAAGCCATGGTTGATATTCCAAAGAAAAGGGAACTTTCCATCTATTTTGCTCCTTCCTGTCTTGAATTGAGAACGGAAATCATTCGGTCTATCTTCCTTTCAAGGGCACCCCTGTTCTTGTTGGTATTTGCGCCGGCAATAATACGGGTTTTACCTTTTTCTTCAACAAGCTTTATCCATATCCTGCGGTGGCTCATAAAAAAAGCGGTAAAAAGACCGATACTCATTAGTATGCATCCTAAGTATACAACCCATACGCCGGGGTCTTTTCTAACCTGAAGTCCGGTATACTCGACTCCCCAGTAATTATGGAATTCAACCCTGTTGCCGTCGGGAAGCTGCCATGATTCAGGGTGTCTCCTGAATATCCATCCGGAGAATTTTTGTTTGCCGGATTCCGTAAAATCGACAAGGACGGCAGGGTTGTTCATCATATTTGCATAAGTGGAAGCCTGTCCGTTCATGATTCTTAAGGCAGGGCTGAAATCTAATATTTTGCCGGTGATCGCAGTCCCGGGTATCTGAAAGGAATCACCCAATCGCAGATTGAGGATGGAAGAATGGCCGTCTTTGGAGACAACGTTAAAGATGAAAATACCGCTGCCGAGACCGTTGGGTATAAGACCGTAGCTTGACTGATAAAAGGTTATGCCTTCATATGTAAGCGGGTCGTTGACGGTAATGGATTTTTTCATCACTTCCTTACCGTCTTTGATAACCGTAAGCCAGCTTTTGTATTCTTTCGGCATATCGGACATGCCGTAAAACTCGACGTCAAAATTATCGCATCTGACAAGGAAATTCATGGAGAGTTCCTTGTTGCCGTCAAAAGCGGTATTGGATACGGTTCCTTCGCCGATCTCCATAAAGCCTTTAAATCCGAAGCGTGCGCCGAATAATGCGCCGATAAGTATTATAAGGATACTGAGGTGAGTTAAGTAAACGCCGAGCCTGCCGTAATTTCCTTTCTGCGCAAAAAACTGATATCCGTTTTCCTCTTTCACTTCATGGCAGGTAAATCCGACGCCTTTTGCCGCTTCTAAAACGGTATTTCTGACCGTATCCGCCGGACCTTTTAAGGAAATTTCCCTGTTGATAAGAAACTTCTTAATCCTTTCTTCCGGCAACGGACTGATAGGTTCTTTTACGAGTTTCCATATCCTCGGGAGTCTGTCGAGTGAACATACTATGAGATTTACCGCAAACAAGACAAGCAATGTCATGAACCACCAGGAATGGTACATGTCCATGAAACCTAACTTGTCAAATATATTGTAAAGGCTTGGAGCTATGGATTCGTTGAAAATCCGGGAGAGGACCTGGAGATTCTTTGCAGGTTCAGCCCTCTGTTCCAATATGGTCCCGAAAATAGAGGTAACCGCAATAAGGGCAAAAATGATAATAGCAAACTTGACCGAGGCGAAAAAGCTCCAAACCTTATCTATAGGCGATTTATTATTAGTCTGTTCCAATATAAGTGTCCTTTTTAAAGAAATTTATTTTAATATTTTTAACTTAAATAAGACAAGAACTCTTTTAAAACCGGTGTTTCAGATACTTACTATAACCCGGTTCCTGCCCTTTCTCTTTGCCTCATACAAGGCGTCATCCACTCTTTTGATAACGGTATCTTCATTATCGTCTTTTATGAATTGAGTTACGCCGAAACTTACCGTTATTGTTCCGGCATGGTCATACTTATATTTTTCCGATGCTTTTCTGTTTCTTTCGGCCAATATTTCCGCTTTCTTTAAATCAGTATCAGGAACAATAATAATAAACTCTTCGCCTCCCCATCGCACAAGGTAATCTGTTCCCCTAAGGTTCTCTTTAACTATTTGAGTCAGAGTCCGAAGTACGTAATCGCCGACCGTATGGCCGTATATGTCGTTTACTTCCTTGAAATGGTCTATATCAAACATAATTATGGATAAGGGATGGTTGTATCTTTTCGTTCTCTCGATTTCTCTTTTCATTATTTCATAATATTTTGTCCTGTTGAAAACCTGTGTCAAGGTGTCCGTAACGGCAAGTGTTTTAAGTTCGCTCTCCAAATTTTTCCGTTTGGTTATATCGCGCAAAATGCCTGAATAATAATACTCCTCTCCTGTCTTCCACATGGAAACCGAAAGTTCTACAGGAAAAACGTCGCCGTTTTTCCTCAGTGCGTGTATTTCCATTGTCTTCCCGATATAGTTTGATTCGCCCGTTGATTTGATATGTTCCAAACCTTTTCTATGGGCGTCTCTGTATCGTTCAGGCATCAGTATGGTTAAAGATTTGCCCGATATTTCATCTTCCGTATGGCCGAAGATATGTTGAGCGCTCTCATTCCAGAAGATAATATTTCCATGAACGTCTGCCAGAATAATCGCATCTACCGCCGTCTGCGCTATGGTGCGAAATTTATCTTTGTTTTCCCGCAGTTCTTTTTCTATTTGTTTAAGACGGGCTTCCGATTTTTTCAGCTTTGAAACCTCAAGGCGCAGTTCATTTAACTCTTCAAGCAACATCTCCGTTGATTTATCATTATCCGGCATACATAATGTTTTCTATGTGAAAAAATAATCTCAATTGTATCGATAATTTTATATTAACACACACATTGTTAAACTCAACCTAAATGTTTCAAAAAGGTCCTCCATTTATCATTCTATGCAAACTATGTATAAATTATCGCCGGATTCAGGTTTTTAATATCTTGCAGGTTAACGGCACATTGAAAATTTGCAGGCATGAATGAAAACCGTCGATAATCGAGAAACTGATGTTTTAAGCCCCTTTTGCAAGGTCTTTATAGAATTGCTTGTTCTCGGAATAGAGCAGGCCGTCTTCGAATTTTATCAACCCTCCTACATAAAGCTTTGCAAGGGACGCCTCCAAAGAGGAAAACTCCTCGGTACCGCTCAGCATCTGTGATCTTATCTGATGTGTTTTCGAATCCCGTATAAGGCTCTTTATACTGAAATTATTTATGAGTTTTTCATGGGCAAGTATCCTGCTATTACCTTTTTCCATAGGTACCAGTCTCTGCGCGAGCACAAAGAGGAGATTATCAGCAAGCCGTGTTCTTATAATATTTTGCTGATCGGAAGGAAATATATTAATAACCCTCTCAATAGTTGAAGTTGTTATATTTGAATGCACTGTAGTAAGAACAAGATGCCCGGTGTCTGCAGCCTGTAATGCGATAGCAAAACTTTCGGGATCTCTCAGCTCTCCAACCACGATAACATCCGGATCTTGTCTGAAAATATGTTTCAATCCCTCATAGAAAGACTCGGTATCAAGACCGATTTCCCTTTGATTTACATTACTCTTATTGTGTTTATGAAGATATTCAACAGGGTCTTCAAGGGTTATAATGTTGCATTTCCTGTTGGAGTTTATGATATCAACCATGGCAGCAAGGGTTGTGGTCTTTCCATGGCCTGCAGGCCCGGAAATAATGATAAGGCCCTGTGGCATCAACACATATTCCTTAATCCATCCCGGCAGGTTTAGTTCTTCTAATGAAGGCAGGATGTCTGTAATATGTCGTAGAGTAATAGAAACGGAATTCCTCTGCCTGTATAAACTAACCCTTAACCGGCCGATCTCGGGATATGTCACTGCGAAATCATAGTCACCTTTTTGGATAAAAGTTTCCCAGTTCCTTGCAGCCATTAATTCCCTTGCATATTTTTCACAATCAGATGGTGTTAACGGGTTCATGGATGCTCTTTTTACTTCATTGCTAAGTTTGATTGAAGGCGACACACCCGCAGTAAGGAGCATGTCCGTTGCAGTAGAACCTGCCAGATATTTAAGCAGAGATAAAAGAGAAGGCGCTTTTTTCACCTCCGCTTTTTGGAACTCTTTCCCGATCGTTTCAGCTCTCAGTCCGGTTTCGGGATGGGATGAAAGGCTCTGTATGGCGGCCTCCATCTGAGACGCGGCTACCACGACGGGATTTACCTTTCTGCCGAACGAAAACTCTATGTCCCGAATAGAGATCATGTCGCGCGGGTTGACCATTGCAAGGGTTATCGTGCTTTCGTTGATGTCGATAGGGAGCACTTTCATCGTCCGTATCTTTTCTAAGGGCATGAGATTCAGCATATCACGAGAGATATCGAGCTTCAGGAGATTTACTGAAGGAATTCCAAGCTGCCGGCTGAGGAAATTCAAAAGGGTGTCGGTTGTGATATATCCCATCTCGACGAGGATCGATCCAAGCTGACCGCCGACCTGTGCCTGTTTTCTGAGGGCGTCTTTTAATTGGTTTGTGTTAATCAGTCCCTGTTCAACAAACAGTTCGCCGAGACGCTGCCTTTTTTTAATCGGTAAAACCATTGTATTTTCTAACACGTTTCCGTCAATTTGTCAATTTAAATCAAAAATTAGGGTATAATTGAGACGGGAATTGGAAATATGAAAGTAGTCACTGCAAATGAAATGCGTGAAATAGACAGGAAGACTATTGAGGAGTTTGGTATTCCAGGCCGGGTACTTATGGAAAGGGCAGGTACGGCGGTTGCAGCAAAAATCCGGGAGGTCTATGGCCCTAAAAAAGTGGTTGTGATATCCGGAATAGGCAACAACGGCGGGGACGGTATGGTTGCTGCCAGGGTTCTACACAACGAAGGTTGGGATGTAAAGGTCTTCCTTGCCTCAAAACCCGGGAGATTAAAGGGAGATGCTTTGTCACAATATGAAGCCGCTCTCCGGTTCGGTGTTCCTGTGAAACAGGCCGAAACACTGTTAGAGCATAAAACAGACTTCCTGCGCCCTCACACGATCATTATCGACGCCCTTTTCGGCACAGGTCTCGGCAAAGATATAGCGGGCTCATATTCGGATCTCATAGACGTTTTAAACAGATCAAAATTATCCATAATCGCAGTCGATATGCCTTCCGGAATATCCTCTGATACCGGACAGGTGATGGGAAATGCGATTAAGGCTGAGTGTACCGTTACCTTCGGTCTTCCCAAAAGAGGGCATCTTCTGTATCCGGGCGCGGAATATACCGGCAGGCTTTTTGTCGAGAATATAGGGTTCCCTGCCGAACTTCTCAAATCAGACAACCTGACAGTCGAAGCGCCTGAAAGGGATAATGTATTGTCATTGATCCCTGAGAGGAAAAAATATTCATACAAAGGGAATTACGGGCACGTTCTCCTTGTTGCCGGTTCAAAGGGAAAGACAGGCGCTGCAATTATGGCTTCAAAGGCCTGTTTGCGTGCCGGCGCAGGTCTTGTGACCATAGGCGTGCCTGAATCATTAGCCGGGATATTCCAGACCCGCGTCACTGAAGAGATGACGCTGGTCCTGCCGGACAAGGGTGACGGCTCGCTGTCAAAAAAGGCGCTGGACAAGATATTAGAATACCTTGAGAAAACTGCCGGCCTTATTGCAATAGGCCCCGGTATCGGATTGAGCAGTGATACGGAAAATATCATAGAGCGCCTTATTTTGCGTTCTAACTCTCCAATCATAATCGATGCAGACGGATTGAATTCACTTAAAGGCAATACAAAGATCTTCAGAAAGGCCAAAGCTCCTGTCATACTGACGCCCCATCCCGGAGAGATGGCGCGGCTGATGAGACGTCAGTCAAAAAAAGAGCAACGCCAAACTATAAACTCCGAACTACGCACTGAAATAGAAAGGGACAGGATAAACACCGCCGTATCCTTTGTAAAAGAGACGGGCACCTTTCTTGTGCTGAAAGGAGTTCCTACAATAATTGCATCGCCTGAGGGAAGGGCTTTCATTAATTCCACCGGAAACCCCGGGATGTCTACGGCAGGAACAGGGGATGTCCTCACAGGCATGATTGCAGGATTTATGGGACAGGGTTTAACACCACTCAACGCAAGTATTCTCGGTGTTTATATGCACGGTCTGGCAGGAGATATTGCCGCGTCCGAAAAGGGCGAGCACTCGCTGATTGCGTCGGATATTATCGGTTCCATACCTGCCGCGTTCAGGATGATGAAGGGTTAACCCATAATTATACAAAGATTAATAAAAGCTCACCAAAATCCGCTTAATCCTGATAATATATTTGCCGGACTTAAACTTTCCATAGCATTGCGAAATATGTTAAATTTCATTAATCATGAAGAAGATAATCAGCCCTCCCAACATGGCGCATTCTTATATCAGGGCTTTCTTTACTACTAAAATTGCGGATAACGCTGTGAAGTATTTGGCCGGGAACGGCTATTCGGAATCTATGGTTTATCTCCCCATACAGAGACACACTGACAGAGTTTTAATACTCAATTCGGACCCGGAGCCGGAGGTTGCAGACGCCGTTATAACGAATAGAGAAGACGTGCTTTTAGGCGTTCAGGTTGCAGACTGCGTGCCGATACTCCTGTTTGACGAAAATAAGCGGGTTGTAGGCGCCGTGCATGCCGGATGGCGGGGAACGGCAGCGCAAATCCTGAAGAAGACCATTCAGGCCATGGTTGACCATTTTGGCTCGTCACCGGATAATATTGTTATAGCCTTTGGACCGAGCATCAAGGGGTGCTGCTATGAGGTTGATTCCGATGTGAACGAGGCAGTTTGCATAAGTACGGGAGCAGGAGACTATTCAGAGCGGAAGAACTCAAAGTTCTTTATAGACCTTGCTTCCGCCAATATGCTGCAGGCCCGTTCCCTTGGCGTCAAAGAGGATAATTTATGGGTTTCCGAAGAATGCACCTTTTGCAATCCGGACAGGTTTCACTCTTACCGGTATCATGGGAATCATGCAGAAAGGCAGGGCGGATTCATAGGGATATTTTCAGGTTAATCCAAAAACTGCGGATGTCCAAAATAAATATATTTAACTCGATGAATTTATTTAAAAAGATAGGTTATGTTAATTGAATAAAGATATTTTGGTATTACATCGATATAAGTGCACTATGGTATCGAAAAATAAATTTATTTTGGACATCCGCAGTTTCTCCGACAGGTTAATTGCGTTTTCCGGGTTAACGCGAACATGAAAATATTGAGTAATAGTCCGGATGAAACGAAAGAGATCGGTTTTCGATTGGGGAGACTCCTTAAGGCCGGTGATATTGTGGGTCTGTATGGGGATCTTGGCGCAGGGAAGACTACGATGGTGAAAGGCATTGCAAAAGCCGTCGGCATTGATGAAAAGGAAATCGTCAGCGCCAGCTTTACCATCATTGCGGAATATGAAACCGATCCGCCTTTTATCCATATTGATCTATATCGCATCGAACATGGCGCCGAACTTGATGACTTAGGTATCCGTAGCATAACAGGAGGCGGGAGCATAGCGGTCATTGAATGGGCCGAGAAGGCTCGGGGAGAATTGCGGAAAGATATCATTAAGGTCGGTCTGCAAACCCGGGATGAACAAACAAGGGAAATTTCAATAGAGGGTCTGGATGAAAAAGATAGATCGGAAGAG
>JBAZWR010000102.1:0-9987 GCA_041660325.1 Thermodesulfovibrionales bacterium
GGTTTCTCTGGCAAGTATCACTCTAATGGCTATTGTAACACTGGGGAAAATGAGCGATATGGTATCCCGCCTCGTTTTGCTCGGCATATGGCTTTCCTCTCTCTTCGTATTTCCCCTTTACCGGCTATGGGGTAAGAAACTCTTATATAGCAAGGATACGGCAAGGGAACGCATATTGATAATCGGCGCCGGCAAAGCCGGAAGGCTTGTTATGGAGGGCCTGCAGAGAGAAAAGCATATGGGATATGATGTCGCAGGTTTTCTGGATGATGACGAGCAGAAGATCGGAAAAATCGTCCACGGGAAAAAAGTCTTCGGGAAGGTCTCCGAGTTTCCGAAATTCATAAAAGAACTGGGGATAAAAACCGCGATTATCGCCATACCGTCTCTTTCTTCGGAAAAGCTTTCGGCATTGACATCCGGCATCCAGAACAGCACCGTAAACACAATGCTCATCCCCGACCTGAAGGGTATTGCATTATTAAATACGGACCTCTTCCACCTATTCACCGAAGAACTGTTTCTGATGAATATAAAGAACAACCTGAAATCCATAACAAACAGGTTTATCAAGAGGCTTTTCGATTTTGCCTTCAGTATAGTCTCAATGCCTGTCCTCCTTCCTTTGATAGGGATCATAACCGTATTAATCAAATCCGGGACCCCCGGTTATGCCGTCTACGCGCATGAAAGGATAGGGGAAAACGGCAGGCCCTTCAGGTGTTATAAATTCAGGACGATGTACAAAGACGCCGAAGAGAAACTTCAGGAGATGTTAAGCCGGGATGAGGCGATACGGACCGAATGGGAAAACAACTGGAAGCTAAGGGACGACCCGAGAATAACGAGGATAGGCAAATTTCTGAGGAAAACATCCCTTGATGAACTTCCACAGATATTCAATGTCATGAAGGGCGAAATGAGCGTCGTCGGACCGAGACCTTATCTGCCGCGTGAAAAATCCGATATCGACGACAACATTCATATTATCACCAGCGCAAAACCGGGCATAACCGGCCTCTGGCAGGTCTCCGGAAGAAGCAACACCGGCTACAGATACAGGATAAAACTCGATACCTGGTATGTCATGAACTGGTCTCTGTGGCTCGATATCGTCATAATCCTCAAGACCATAAAAGTGGTCCTCAAAGCCGAAGGCGCATATTAGAGCAAGTCAGTTCAAGTCCCTGTGGACTATGCTCAGTTCTACGGGATGTCTTTTGAGGAAACTTTTCAGCTTTTCGACTATGGCCGGCGACCGGTGCTTTCCACCGGTACAGCCGATGCCGATGGTAACATAGGACCTGCCTTCTTTTATGTAATGGGGGATAAGAAAATCGATCAGATCTTTTATTTTCTTTACATATGCCTTTGTTGTTCTATTTCTTAATACAAAATCGGCAACCTTTTTGTCCGTGCCCCTGAGAGGTTTCAGTTCAGGGACAAAATGAGGGTTGGGAAGAAACCTGACATCAAAGAGAAGGTCGATGTTCTGGGGCGGGCCGAATTTAAAGCCAAATGAGATAAGCACTAAAGTCATGTTCTTTTTGCCGGCGGGGATACTGTAAAGACCGGTAATCATTCGCCTCAATTGATGGGGTGTAAAAGACGAGGTGTCAATGATCCTGTCGGCAGCCTCTTTCAGCGCCGACAATATCTCTTTCTCGATCTTGAGCGCATCCTCGATATTCCCTTCGATAGGGTGCGGCCTCCGGGTCTCTTTAAACCGCCGCAGCAGCACATCCTGTTCCGCCTCAAGAAAAAGGACTTCGCTTCTGTGTTTTTGTTTCAGCGCCTTCAGGACATGGTCGACTTCGGACAGAAAACCTTTCTCCCTGATATCTATGCCGATCCCTATCTTTTTTATCCGGGCGCTCCCTGATACTTCCGAAATGAAGGCTTCGATCAGCGCGACCGGCAGGTTATCGACACAAAAAAAACCGGCATCCTCAAGGGCCCGCAGCGCAACTGTTTTGCCGGAGCCCGAGAGGCCGGTAATAATAACAACCAGAGGCGTCTTATTGACCACGTTACCTGACGGGTTCTATAAGCCCGAAATTGCCGTCGTTCCTCCGGTATATAACATTGATTTCCCCGCTGCCGTCATTTGTAAAAACAAAGAAAGCCTTATCCAGAAGCTCCATCTGCATGGCCGCCTCGTCGGGGCTCATGGGCTTCAGTTCAAAACGCTTGTTTTTGATTATCCTGCCGCCTTCTGCCGGAGGCGCAGCTTCTTCGGCAAGGCCGGCCTTGCCTTCGGTTTTCCTGTGTGAAACAAGCTTTTCCTTATATTTCTTGATCTGTCTTTCGAGTTTTTCAGCCACCTCGTCAATCGAAGCATACACATCGCCGGTAATGCCTTCAGCCTGTATGAGAACTCCGTTTACCTTGAGCAGTACCTCGGCTTTATGCCGGTATTTCTCCACATAAAGAGTAACAATAGCTTCGGATATATTAGACAGATACCTGTCGAATCTTATGACCTTCTTTTCCACATAACTCTTCAAAGCCGGAGTAATTTCAAGATGTCTTCCTGTAACAATAATATTCATATATTCTCCTTTTATTTGCTCATTTTTCTTCTCTGTATTTGTGACGGGATCCCAATCTCTTCCCGGTATTTTGCAACTGTCCTCCTGGCAATGCCAATGCCGCTTTTATTCAAAAGTTCGGATATTTCATGGTCGCTATAGGGCTTCTTCATATTTTCTTCCGTTATCAGTTTTTTGATGCTGTCCTTTACGGACGTCGACGAGACGCTACCCATGCCGCTGTGGAGCGCGCTGCTGAACAGGAAACGGAAACCGAAGACGCCGTGCGCGCAGGACAGGTATTTGTTCGAGGTAACCCTGCTTACCGTGCTTTCATGCAGGCTCAGGTTTGAAGCGACGTCTTTGAGCGTCAAAGGTCTAAGAAATTGCACCCCTTTGGTAAAAAAATCCTTCTGGAGTTCGAGCAAATTCTCCGTGACCCTGTAGATTGTGCGGTTCCTCTGATCAAGGCTCTTAAGCAAACCGACTGCCGACCGCATTTTATCAAGGAGAAACTGCCGTTCCTCTTTCGGAAAATCATTCTCCTTTTGCATGAGTTTTTTATAAAAGCTGCTGACCCTCAAGCGGGGAAGCCCTTCGTCGTTCAGGATAATCTGGTTCCCGTCTTCAGTCTTAAGCACATAGACGTCCGGAGTGATGTAGTTAGCGCTAACATCACAGAACGTCCTGCCGGGTTTCGGCTCAAGTCCTTCAATGACTTTAACGGCAACCATAATATCTTCGATGGGAAGATTATACCGCTGGGCAATAACGGCATACTTCTTCTTTTCAAGCTCTTCTATATTGTTCAAAATAATTTTCTCAACGATTGTGCCGCCGAGACCCAAAGCCCTCAACTGCAAAAGCAGACACTCCTGCATATCTCTGGCCCCTACGCCGATCGGGTCAAAGCTCTGCACCAGACTCAGCGCCTTCTCCGCGGTTTCCATGTCGGTCTCCGCCGCGTCTCTTATCTCTTCGACTGAGGCAATGAGGTATCCGTTTTCATCAATATTCCCTATTATGAGTTCCGCCGCTCCTCTAATATCCTCCGGTGCATTTGAAAGCCTGAGTTGCCAGACGAGATGTTCGGAGAGGTCCGGTTTTTTGGAGGTAAACTGTTCAAAAGTCGGCGAGGTAACGGTACCGGGATTAAAATATCCCATATCTCTTCCGTCCGACGCCCTTTCATCAAAATAGTCATCCGCAGTAAAACTCAAAAGTTTATCGATGGGGGCGCTGATGTCTTCGTTTGTATCTTCCTTGGTATCTTCAAATTCCATAGTATCTTTTTCCTCGGGGGTGAGATCATCAATGGAAACTTCTTCGGAAGGCTCTTCAAGGAACGGGTTCTCCATAAGCTCCTGGTTGAGAAACTGGGTAAGTTCGAGATGCGGGAGCTGTAACATTTTTATTGCCTGCTGGAGCTGCGGAGTCAGGATGAGTTTTTGGGACAACCTTAGTTCAAGTCTGCTTTCGAGTGCCATCAGAGTGTAAACTCCTCGCCAAGAAAGATTTCTTTTACCCTTGAATTTGCAATAATTTTGTCCGGACCGCCCTCTTCAAGTATCTCACCGTTGTTGATTATATACGCCCGGTCCGTTATTGAAAGAGTGTCCCTTACATTATGGTCCGTTATAAGGACGCCGATATCTTTTGCCTTCAGATAATTGAGCATCTTTTTGAGCTCTAATATTGCTATGGGGTCTATTCCTGCAAAGGGTTCATCAAAGAGTATAAACCTCGGCCTGATTGCAAGCGCACGGGCTATCTCGGTCTTTCTTCTTTCTCCTCCCGACAGTTTATAGCCTTCCTTCTTTGCAAGATCAGTGAGGTTGAATTCCGCCAGGAGACGCTCTGTTTCGCTGTTTATCTCATCCTGTTTGAGTCCCCTTATCTCAAATACCGCCCTGAGATTATCCTCTACGCTCAGCTTTCTGAATATGGAAGGTTCCTGCGGCAAATAGCTTATGCCCATTAAAGACCTTCTGTACATAGGGAGCCCGGTCAGGTCTTCATGGTCAAGGAAGATGTTTCCTCCCTCGGGTTTTATAAGCCCCACCATCATGTAGAAGGTTGTGGTTTTCCCGGCGCCGTTCGGACCGAGGAGTCCGACTATTTCACCGGTGTTGACATAAAGGCTTAAACCTTTGACGACCTGCCTTTTACCGTAATGTTTCGATAGGCCCTTAGCTTCAAGGATATGCATGGCTGCTCCTTTACTGCTTTTCGCCCTTTGGCAGAAAAACCTTGCTGTCATCAACCAGAAACCGGTCTTCATTCATCAGGTAGGTCATCTTTTTCCCCGTCATTACATTGCCGTCTTTTACAGCCTTTGGATCACCGGTAAAAATAACTTCTTCCCCTTCGGCATAATAGGTCGCTTCCTGTGAAGTGATCACCCTCTTGTCCTTGATCATCTTGACCGCGCCTGTCGCATTAATCTTTGTAACTTCACCGGAATCCTTGTCGGAATAAACCAGCATCCTGTCGGCGTATAAAATAGTTCCCGCGTTCCTTGCGACAACGGAACGTTCAAAGAGGGCCGTATGTGCCTGATTGTCAGCCGTCATTTTTTCAGAGGTTATTACGATCGGACCCTGACCGATCACTTTCTTAACGGCTTCGGCGGAAACGGCATTGCCGATAAGCATGGAAAAAATAAAAATTATGCTCACGACACATATCATATCTTTATAGATAATATAATTAATTTTTGAAGCGTTACAGGGTTTATTAAACATACCAGCTTTCATGCGGGTTATCTGTGAAATGTCGCTTTAACATCGTTTAATATGCGGACCTTATGGTCCGCTTCCGACTTCATGCCTTCACCTTCGACCCCGAATCCTTTGCTTTCCAGGTGTATCCTGCCTTGAGTTTGTATCATTCCGGAAGCTACCTCATAATCAATCGAGTCGGCAGTAATCCTGTAGTCCCGCGAGATTGCCTTTACGGCGCTGTCAGTCGTAAAGCTCCTCTCGGAAAGATCATACAGCCCTTTGTCAGCCTGAAGCGTAATATGGTCCTTTTCCATAACAAGATTGATATCGCTCAATTCGGCTTTATCTTCATTTTCTTTAAAGTCCGCCCTGCTTGCAGTAAGGGTCCAGAGGGACTGACCATCCTTCTTCTGTACGATAGTTAAATTTTCAAGAAAGGAACCGCCTTTTAGCTGGATGTCCCCGCCGTTCTCTCTTCCCGCTTTCAGCACTATTAAGAGGGCTACAAAAAGCAAAACGGAAAGTCCTATCATTAAACCCTTCTTCATTTAAGAATATTATCATACAGGGATAAGTAAGTAAACCCTGAGGTCATTAAGCAAATAGCCGATCTTTCGTGATTATGATGAAAACCGGACAATTGCTGTGAAGTTCATTTGGTAAGGCATCATTATTAGCGTTGCTCCACAAAATACACCTCTCGGTAAAAGATAGGACATGGTAGATTTTTTTACGAATTTATCAAAGTTCATATTGAAAAACCGCCTCAATGTGTAGATAATAGTACCATGATTACCTTTGAAGAATTCAAAAAACTGGACATAAGGATCGGTAAGATTGTATTTGCCGAAAAGGTTGCCGGCGCCGATAAACTGTTGCGGCTGGAGATTGACTTCGGCATGGAAAAACGTCAGGTTGTTGCAGGGATAGCGGAGGCATATCAGCCCGAACAGATTCTCGGGAAAGAAATTCCCGTCCTCATGAATCTGGAGCCAAGAAAAATTCGCGGCGTCGAAAGTCAGGGGATGATCCTTGCAGTCGGTATTGAAGGAAAACCGGTCTTGATGCATCCCGATCAGGAAGTGCCGCCCGGAAGCATCGTACGATAATTCCTTGAACTGTCATAGAAACTGCGGATGTCTATTTTAGACATCCGCAGTTTTTGGGTTAAGGCGAGTGCCTTTTCAAGCTATGACATGTAAAACAGCCTCTCGTGTTGGTCCCCCCGGCAAAATTGACAAAGGTTTCCCGCGTATTTTACAGTAAATAAACATCTCAGGAGGTCGGAATTTGCTTAAATCAATCGAAGATATCAATGCGACAAAAAAACGTCTCAGGATAGAAGTGCCTGCAGAAGTTATTGAAAGAGAAATCGGCTCCTCCCTTGAAAGCCTAAGACAAAAGGTAAAGATTCCGGGCTTCAGACCCGGCAAGGCGCCGGTCAATCTCATTGAAAAACGGTTCGGGAAAGAAATAGAAGCGGAGGTGCTCGAAAAAGTGGTCCCCGAGCACTATAATATGGCTCTTAGGGAAGCGGACCTTCATCCCATATCAAGGCCCGAGCTGGAGGAAAAGTTCGATTTCAGGAGGAATAATTCCCTGAACCTGACTTTTATAGTAGAAGTAGCGCCAAAGATCGAAAACCTGAAATATGAGCAGATTGCCATAAAAGATTACCCTCTCACCATAGAAGAATCGGATATAGAAGACACCATCAAGCGGCTTCAGAACCAGAAGGCCGTCTATGAAGTTTCAGAAGAGCCGGTTGGAATGGATGACATGGTCAGTTTCGATTATGTAGACAGCGAAGTCCTTGACGGTGAAAATGTCCCGTCACTGAAAGAGGCCATAACGGCTATGGGAAATGAGATATTCCCTCCCGATATTATGGAGAGAGCCATAGGCAAAAAGAAAGACGAGATTATTGAATTCACCAAAACCTTTGATGAGAATGCGGCGCAAAAGCAACTCATTGGCAAGACAGTAAAAGTAAAATTCTCCCTAAAGGAGATCAAGACAAGATCTTTGCCCGCTATCGATGATGAATTTGCGAAAGACCTAGGTGTTGGAAACCTTGCCGAACTGAGGGAGAAACTGAAAGAAAAAATCCATACCGCAAAAAAAGACCATATTCAGAGAATCCAGAAGGCTGAAATCATAAGCAGTCTTGTTTCATCCTTCAACCCTGAAGTGCCTGACACTCTGCTCACCAGGGAAATGGAGGCTCTTGCTATGGAAAAAGGAGTATCGGAATCACAGGAAGAGTCTGTTGCAACAGACACGGCGTCGGATGTAATCGAAGCCGCATCCGATACAACAACAACCGGCGGAAAAGATCTCGATTTAATTAAGGCCGAAAAAAGCATTGAAGACGATGAGGCAAAGATAAAACAAAAGGCTATGCGTAATGTCCAGGCATCGCTCATAATTGATGCGGTAGGTAAAAACGAAGGTATTATTGTCAGTGATGACGAACTGGAGCAGCGCATTTCCGTGCTTGCGCAACGGCTCTCCGCAACTCCCGAGGCTGTCAGGAGTTTTTATAACTACAAAGAGGGTTCTCTGGACACTTTAAAACATTCAATTTTTCAGGATAAGGTTTTAGACCTGCTTCTGTCTAAAGCCGTTATCGGGAACGAGGAAAGCAAATGAGCATTATTCCGTTTGTCATAGAACAGACCGGACGTTCAGAGAGGGCCTATGATATTTATTCAAGACTTCTTAAAGACAGAATAGTTTTTATCGGCAGCGCTATAGACGATAATGTGGCGAATATCGTCATTGCACAATTGCTGTTCCTTCAGACTGAAGACCCGGTAAAAGACATCCATCTGTATATTAATTCACCCGGCGGGATCGTGTCCTCCGGTCTTGCCATTTACGATACCATGCAGTATGTTAAACCCGATATAGGGACGTACTGCATCGGTCAGGCAATGAGCATGGGCGCCCTTCTGCTTGCAGCAGGCACAAATGGGAAAAGGTTTGCCCTGCCCCATTCAAGGATCATGATCCACCAGCTCATGGGGGGCTTTCAGGGGCAGGCGACAGACATTGAGATCCATGCCCGCGAGATACTGAAGATCAAAGAATCCCTGAACAATATCCTGTCGCGCCATACCTGTCAGTCCCTGAAAAAGATTCAGGCCGATACTGACAGGGATTTCTTTATGTCAGGGCAGGAGGCTAAAGAGTATGGGATTGTCGACGAGGTAATCAACAGCATCAAGGACCGGAGGGATAATGCCTAAGAAGGACGAAAATAACCTGAAGTGTTCTTTCTGCGGCAAGGGACATGCCGAGGTCAAGAAACTTATTGCAGGGCCCACCGTCTACATATGCAACGAATGCGTTGAGCTCTGCAATGAGATCATTGCAGACTCGCTCCATGAAGAGATAAAAAAGACGGCGCATTCAAACCTGCCGACCCCGATGGAAATTAACCGGTTCCTCAATGATTATGTCATCGGACAGGAGCGGGCGAAAAAGATACTCTCCGTTGCAGTGCATAATCATTATAAGCGTATCAACAGTCCTGCGGGATCGGATGTCGAACTCCAGAAAAGCAATATCCTTTTGACGGGTCCTACAGGCACAGGCAAAACCCTTTTTGCGCAAA
This sequence comes from Thermodesulfovibrionales bacterium, assembly GCA_041660325.1. Classification (GTDB taxonomy): domain Bacteria; phylum Nitrospirota; class Thermodesulfovibrionia; order Thermodesulfovibrionales; family SM23-35; genus DYFC01. Next base: position 8,874 of record JBAZWR010000102.1, read on the forward strand.
CACTGGCAAAGATACTTGATGTGCCCTTTGCAATAGCCGATGCAACAACCCTTACCGAGGCCGGATACGTCGGAGAAGACGTGGAAAATATCATTCTCAAATTGCTGCAGGCGTCGGAGTATGATGTGGAAAGGGCGCAGCGGGGAATCGTTTATATCGATGAGATAGACAAGATAAGCAGGAAATCGGAAAACCCTTCCATAACGCGTGATGTATCAGGCGAAGGAGTTCAGCAGGCGCTTCTTAAATTAATCGAGGGTACGATCGCAAACATTCCTCCCCAGGGTGGAAGGAAACACCCTCAGCAGGAATACATTCAGGTGAATACTACGAATATCCTCTTTATATGCGGTGGCGCCTTCATCGGGCTTGACAAGATTATAGAAAAGAGGCTCGGTCAGCGGACGGTAGGTTTTATGTCTGAAACGATTACAAACAAAGAAAGAAAAGTCGGCGAGGTCCTCAGCCTAGTCGAACCCGGAGATCTTATTAAATACGGACTTATCCCTGAATTTGTGGGCAGGATGCCGGTTGTCGCCGCCCTTGACGAACTCGATGAACCGGCCCTCATTAAAATATTGACCGAGCCTAAAAATGCCCTAATGAAACAGTATCAGAAACTTCTCTCTTTTGACAATGTGAGGCTGAAATTTACTGAAGGAGCTTTATCGGCAATATCAAAAAAGGCCATTAAAAGGAAAACCGGAGCGCGGGGACTGAGGTCCATTCTTGAAGAGATTATGCTTGATGTGATGTATGAAATCCCTTCACAGAAAGGCATCAGGGAATGCCTTGTAACCGAAGAGACCGTCGCCAAAAAAGAGAAACCGATCCTTGTATACGAAAAGCAGGCGGAATCGGCATAATAAAACAAATCCTGGATATCCGGGCTAACCGTTGCATAACGGGAAGGATTAACACGAAAAATGCAATTAAACCGTCGAGAAACTGCGGATGTCTAAAATAAATTTATTTTTCGATACCATAATGTACTTATATAGATGTGTTACCAAAATATTTTTATGCAATTACCATGAACTATCTTTTTAAATAATTCCATCGAGTTAAATAAATTTATTTTAGACATCCGCAGTTTTTAGGTTAATAAGGCAGG
>JBAZWR010000103.1:0-9978 GCA_041660325.1 Thermodesulfovibrionales bacterium
ATTTTTTATCGATCCTCCCTATCAGTCTGATGAGATTGAAAAAGTAATGCCCATGATCGATGAAAAGGAGCTTTTGAGTGATAACGGTCTTTTGATCGTGGAGCATTTTTTCAAAAAAAAACTGCCCGAGACATTTGGAAGGCTGAAGCTGCTTAAACAATACAAGTATGGAGACACGATGCTTACACTTTATGGAAAGGTTGAAACATGAGAAGAGCTATATATCCCGGGACGTTTGATCCGCTCACCAATGGTCATCTCGATTTGATAAAAAGGGGATTAAGGATATTTGATGAGGTTATTATTGCAGTAGCGCCAAGCCTTAAGAAACAGCCTTTATTTACCCTTGAAGAAAGACTTGTATTCATAAAGGCAGCCGTCAAAGGGTTAAAAGGCGCCAAGGCGGCGGTCTTTGACGGGCTGCTTGTAGAGTATGTAAGAAAGACAAAGGGGATAGCGATCCTGCGCGGTCTGAGGTTCGTATCAGACTTTGAATACGAACTCCAGATTGCCCTGATGAACAGGAGGCTCAACCATAATGTTGAGACGGTGTTTATGATGCCGAGTGAAGAATACACGTTCCTGACGTCCAGTATTATAAAGGAAGTCACGTCTTTCGGCGGTTCCGTGAAGGGGCTTGTGCCGGAGGAAGTGGAAAAAGCTTTGAGAGAGAAATATAAGGATGTAAAAAGAATAATGGAATAAATCTGAACGTTGTAAAGTTATCAATTTGAAAGGCAGGCATGATAAAAAACCTTTTAAATGCGACAAAAAATGATCCATATTCACCTGACGGCACTTTTAACCTTATGTGTTTTTTAGATAAACGCATATCGAACAGTGATAATAGTGCATTACGGAGTCGCTTAAAAGCTTTCTTATCATATCTGCCTTTCAATTTATGCAACTGATAGTTAAACAAGGAGAGTTTTCGTAGAAGTTCGATTATTTGTTTGGACATATCACTTAAGCCCCTCTTTTTAGAAGAGATGTAAGTGGAAGAAGTATTTGGGAGACTGGCTGATTTGAAAAAAAAGGTGCATGTCTTCATAGTATCAGACGCAACGGGGATGACGGCTGAAATGGTAATCAGCGCTGTATTAGTGCAATTCAAGGAAATAGCCCCTGTCTTTAAGAAGTTCCCCTATATAAAGACCAAAGAACAGATACAGGCCATCCTTGCTCAGGCAGAAGCGGCGCACAGCATAGTAATTTATTCCTTTGTTTCACAGGAGCTAAGGTCATGGCTGCGCAGGGAGCAGCGGAAAATGAACATTGTCGCCATTGACCTGCTTGGGCCTTTGCTGGAACGTATCGGCAAGATGTTCAACCTCATCCCATCTTTCAGTCCGGGAATTCTCAGGAGGCTTGGCGAGGAATCAATACGTCTTGCCGAATCGATTGATTTTACTCTGAAGCATGATGACGGACAGGGCGTTGAGACATTAGAACAGGCGGACCTTATCCTATGCGGTGTTTCAAGGACGTCCAAGACCCCGACCAGTCTTTATCTTTCGTGCAACCACAATATGAAAGTAGCCAATATACCCATTATTGAAGGCATAAAGCCTCCTGACGCGCTATTTGACGTGAACTCGCAAAAAGTGGGTTTGACGATAGCGCCCGAACGGCTTGCCTTTATAAGGGAAAGGAGGATGAAATATGCCGGCGCTACCGACTATCTTGATATTTCACGCATTACGCAAGAGCTCGACTATAGCCGTCGGATATTCAGCCGGATAAATGGGATACGGGTTATTGACGTAACAAACAGTTCAATCGAAGAAGTTGCAAACAAGATAACCGAATGGAGACAGGGGAATGAAGGATGAAATATAAAGTCGCAAAGCAAAAAGAAAGGAGGCAGTTTGTATGGAGAATCGTGATTTTGTCCTCTGGTTTAAAGACCTTGGGAAGGAAGATATTCCGATGGTCGGCGGCAAATGCGCCAACCTCGGAGAGTTGATCGCAAAGGTAGGCGCGCCCGTTCCGGACGGCTTTGCGATTTCCGCTTATGCATACAGGTTTTTTCTTGAAAAGACGAAAGCAAAAGAGAAGATCGGAGCGCTGCTTTTCGATATTGACGCCTCGGACATGGAATTGCTGAATAAGGTTTCAGTAAAACTCAGGAAATTAATAGAAGGCCTGCCGATACCCAGGGATATGGAGAAAGACATATTAAAAAACTATAAGGAACTATGCAAAAAATCGGGCAGGGCGAATCTTCCGGTTGCAGTGCGCTCATCTGCAACTGCAGAGGACCTGCCCGGGGCAAGTTTTGCCGGACAACAGGACACTTTTCTTAATGTAACAGAAAAAAATCTTCTGCCGAGCATAAAGAAATGCTGGAGTTCACTATTCACTCCGCGTGCCATAGTATATCGCAAAGAAAAAGGCTTTTCAGATGACGACGTGCTCATAAGTGTTGCGGTCCAGGAGCTGGTTTTCTCAAAATCCTCCGGGGTCATGTTTACCATTGAGCCGGTGAGCGGCGCGAAAAACAAGGTGATTATAAATGCATCGTGGGGGCTCGGAGAAGCGGTTGTAAGCGGACAGGTGACGCCTGATGAGTATGTCGTCGAAAAAGAGAATTTCCATATAGTCGAAAAGAATGTCGTAAAAAAAGACCGGCAGATCATTTCTGACAGGAAGGGAGGCACTGTCTGGGCTGAAGTCCCACGGAACATGCAGCGAAGGTCTACGCTTACAGATCATGAGATAGGCAAGCTTTCAAAGTACGGAGTAAACATAGAAAAGCACTACGGTTTACCCATGGATATTGAATGGGCAATAGACGACAGGGGAAAGATATTCATTCTGCAGGCGCGTCCTGAGACTGTTCACGGTGCAAATAAAGAAATAGTAACGGAAGAAAGGAAGGACCAAATGGATAAGGAAGTCCTTGTTAAGGGTATCGGCGTAAGCCCCGGTACGGTGTCGGGCAAGGTAAGGATATTATTGAAGGTGAAAGAGATATCGCGTCTTCAGCCGGGTGATATCCTTGTTACGGAAATGACGACCCCGGACTGGGTGCCTGCCATGAAGATCGCTTCCGCAGTAGTGACAAACCTGGGAGGAAAAACCTGCCATGCCGCAATTGTGAGCCGCGAGTTGGGCGTGCCCTGCATCGTCGGGACTGAGAAGGCTACTAAGGTTTTGAAAGACGGCGACGTGGTGACGGTTGATGGACAGAAGGGCTTGGTATACAAAGGCACTGTCGCGGAAAAAGCTGAGGCCGGAGCGCCGTTGCAGGGCGTTTCCATGAATATGTCTCCCCAGATTGTTACGGCAACCAGGGTTTATGTGAACCTGTCAATCCCCGAGATTGCTCAGCGAATAGCTCTGGAAACCAATGCAGACGGAGTCGGACTGATGAGGGCCGAGCATCTGATGCTTAGTATCGGAAAGCATCCGAGGCTTCTCCTTGAAGAAGGCGGAGACCAGGTGATGATCGATAAATTTGCGAACGGGGTAGGTCAGGTTGCCGAGGCATTTTTCCCGAAACCGGTTGTTTACCGGTTTCTCGATTTCAAGCCCGATGAATTTCTTGAGCTGCCCGGAGGGGAAAAATATGAGAGAAGCCATGTTGGTCCCAATCCCATGATCGGTTATCGCGGGGAATATCGCTACACAAAAGAAGACGACATATTCAGGCTTGAATTAAAGGCCATAAGAAAGGCAAGGGAGCAAATGGGGTTTACCAATATATGGGTCATGGTGCCCTTTGTCAGGACCCTTGAGGTATTCCGTAAAACCGTGAAAATTATGATAGAGGAGGGATTAGACCATAGGGCTGACAATAGTTTTCAGCTATGGATCATGGTCGAAGTCCCCAGCGCCGTTTTTATGATCGAGGAATTCTGTAAGGAGGGTATAGACGGTGTTAGCTTCGGAACAAACGACCTTACCATGCTGGTGCTCGGGGTAGACCGTAACGACACTTCGGTTCAGGAGCTTTATGATGAGAGGAACCTTGGCGTTTTAAGGGCGATTGCTTATACGATGGCGGTATGCAGAAAACACGGAGTAACCACCTCTATATGCGGCCAGGCGCCGAGCGTATATCCGGATTACCTGGAATTTATGATTCGCAATGGATGCACTTCGATCTCGGTAAACCCGGATACCGCGGTGTCTTCGAGAAAGAGTGTGGCCGTGCTGGAGCAGAAGATCCAGATGGAAAGGGCCTTGGGCATGAAGACAAAGGCTAAGATTGCAAAGATCCCCCTGGATGAGGTGTACTTTTGGAGAAACGTAGAAGAATAGACGGTCTGGCGGATTATATAGCCGGGCGATACGGCTGTGTTGCCGAGATCGGCGTCGGCCATTTCCCGGACATGGCCTTTTCTCTTATGGAAATGGGAGTGAAGGTCATTGCTACCGATATCTATCCGTTTCAATACGACGGACTTAACGTTGTTACGGATGACATAACGGCGCCCGGGCTTTCAATATATGAAAACATTAAGCTTCTTTATTCGATGAGACCCCCTTCAGAGCTTGTGCCGTATATGAAAAGACTGGCCGGAATGATTTCCGCCGATTTGATCGTAAAGCCCCTGTCGTCCGAGTATATGGACGGGGAACTGATGCGTTACGGAAATGTGCCGTTTTATTTCTGGACGAAAGGTATTTCCCATGAAAAAAGTGGAATCAAAAGAGAAACGCATATCGGCAAATAAAATTATTTACCTTGTAGGCGAGGGCACCGGCGAGACGATAACCAAGATTGCACGGGCCGCGCTTGCGCAGTTTCACCGTGAAAATGTTAAGGTAAGGAATTTTTTTCAGGTGACGGATGAGCGCTATATAACCCGCATTATCAAAGAGGCGTCAGTGGACGACGCACTGGTGGCTTTCAGTATCGTCCAGCCTGATCTGAGAGATTTTCTGATAAAGGAAGCCGACCGGCGGGGGATTAAAGCTATCGATGTGATAGGCAATTTTATCATCCAGCTATCGCTGTTTTTAAAAGAAAAACCGCTTGAGATCCCGGGCAGACAGTATATTCTCGATGAAGACTATTTCCGACGCATTGATGCGATCAATTTTGCAGTCAAACACGACGACGGAAAACATCCCGGCGGTCTAAAAATAGCCGATATTATTCTTGTAGGACTTTCTCGGACAGGTAAGACCCCATTGTCCACATATCTTGCAAACCAGGGATGGAAGGTAGCCAATATGCCTATACACCCGAATATGGAAATGCCGCAGGAACTTTTAGACGCGGACCAGCGGAAGATTTTCGCTCTCATTATTAATATAGAAAGCCTTGTAAAGTTAAGAGAGGCGAGACTTGAGCAGCTTGGTCTTGAGCCTTGCGCCAAATATGCAGACCCTGTTCAGGTATCGGATGAAATTGAATGGTGCGAGAAATATTTCAAACAACATCCCAAATGGCAGGTTCTGGACGTATCAAATAAGGCAATCGAAGAGGTGGCTGCAAGCATAGTGAGCGCTTACCATAAGAGCCGAAAACGGAAGTGAATAAAAAAAGCGGGTTCAAGCTGAAAACCTGAACCCGCTGATGCGTACAAATCATTAGAACCTGTCCTGAATACCGAACGGGTCTTTTATCTCCATCGTCTTATTGAATTTCAGTTTCTTCTCGCCTCTGTTTTCCATATATTTATTTAATTCAAGGTCTACCTTCAAAGGCACGTCCACTCCTGCCTTCACAAGACCCTGTCTGAGCAATCCTTCCGCTTTTCCTGCAAAGGCTATGGAATCTCCAAGGACTCTAAGTGTTTCAGCAGGGTTATGGAAACCTACTGAATTCTCCGCTCCGATGAAAAGAATGCGGTAAAATGCCTCTTCATAGTAATCTCTGGCTTTGTCATACAATGCTTTGTCTATAGGTTTTCCGGCAGCTTCGGCATTGCGGGCTTTTTCAAAGAGCTTGGCTGCCGTAGCAGTAGCGTATCCGGCACGCAGCGTAAGAGAGATCGTCCTGTCCTGAATAGTTTCAACCTGCGACCTTAGCCATTCGGCGCTTTCCGCATGGCATTGCATACAAGCCTTTAAGTCGGTTTTTAGGGGGCTTGTAATACGGTGATTTGATACCTTGTACGAACCAACCTTTGTATAAGGCATGTGGCAATCAGAACAGGCAGCGCCTGCCTTCCAGTGCACGCTGTTATTTGAGAACAACTCAAATTCAGGGTGGCGGATGAAAGGCAGTTTAAAGCCGGTGACACTCTGTTTCCATTCAAGATATGAAGGGTCGCTGCGGATTTTTTTGATGATATTCTCAATGGTAATGCCTCCCATCCTGCTTCCCTGCCAGGGGAAGAAAAGGCCTATGGATTTCATATCCTTGTCCTTGATAATGTTATAGGTCACATGGCATTGGGCGCAGAGGACGCTTCTCAATTCCTGGCGGGTAAGTTTTTCGGGATCAACTCCCATATCTTTCAGCGCGGCGTCCAACACAAAGCCTCTCGATATATTCAAAGACATATCTTTGTTGTTATGGCAGTCCACACAGGCCACCCCGAGCTTCCGGAACTGCGGCGGGATCTTTGCGTGCACCTCCTTGAACGACATTTTATAGTAATCGACGCCCATCTCTTTCTCAAGTTTAGGCGCATATGGAGTTTTGCAGGTAAGACAGACGCCCCCGGCCTTTACCCTTCCGGCGTCTATATCGAGCTGGTCTATGACCATATAGGCATGGCCGCGAGGTTCATTGTACTCCACACCGAACCCGAAGCCGTTGAACAAAAGAGCCATATAAGGGTACTCGGATAATTTATCATAGATTATCTTGTCTGCATTAAACCCTCTCTTATACTTGCTTTTCCCGGCTTCGGTAGGCTCTTCGGTCTTTTTCCAGAGTTCGTAATGAAGCGGGTATGCCTTTCCCCAGTTTGCAGGATCAATATCGCCGTCGGCAATTTTAACAGGCCTGACAGGCTCTGTTTTCGGAGGTGTACAGGAGTAAAGGAAAATGGCAATTGAAATGATTGTGAATAATATTGCCAAGATGATATGTTTGTTGCTTTTCATATCGGACCTCTCTTTCGGAATATATTTTATAAGAATCCCTTAACCCAAAAAATGCGGCTGTCCAAAATAAATCTATTTAACTCGATAAACTTATTTAAAAAGATAGTTCATGGTAATTGCATAAAAATATTTTGGTAATACATCTATATAAGTACACTATGGTATCGAAAAATAAATTTATTTTGGACATCCGCATTTTATCTAACAGTTTAATTGCATTCTTTGGATTAACCCCGCTTTTCTATAAGGGCTGTATTTACAATGTTTCCATTATCCCCGTATGCAAATGCGTTATGCTCCTGTGGCAGCTCCAGCACTTTCTATGAGTGTCCATCATCATGACGGTAGTCTCGTGGCAGCGTATACAGTTGTTCTGAAGCACTTCTTCTCCATGCGAGGACAATTTGATCGGATCAGGTATCCTTCCCGAATGAAATACGACCAGGTCCTTTAAGCCGTCAAGAGACTTCTGCCAATAATGCACTGCCCTGTTTTCATTCGGCAGATGACAGTCCACACACATCTTTCTCCTGTGGGCCCCGGAATGAATCCATGCCTCATATTCGGCTTCCATGACGTGGCAGCTTTTACAGTATTCGGAGGTTTCGGACCTGTTGATGAAATTCGGTGAACTGCAGGCTATAAGAGTTAAAAGAACAAGCATGGAAAAAAGAAGAATTAATGATAAGGGTGATATTTTTAATTGTCTAATTTTCATTATTCGGTTATTATGCTTTTAGGATATTCACAATTATTATATAAGAATCTTTAATAATTATTTTAGCAAATATAATTATGTTGTCAAGATAAAGTTGCAAATATCAACAGGAGGTGATTATGGACAGGAAGACTCTTCAAAAAATAAGCTACGGTGTTTATATCGTTAGTTCAAAAAAGGGCGATAAGCTTAACGGACAGATTGCCAACACGGTGTTTCAGGTGACGTCTGAGCCGCCTGAGGTAGCCGCAAGCATATGCAAACAAAACCTGACCCATGAATATATCAGGGAGAGCGGAGTATTTGCGATATCAATCCTGTCGACGGAAGCGCCTATGAAATTTATCGGAACATTCGGGTTTCACTGCGGCAGGGAAATCGACAAGTTTGGGCATATCAATTATAAGGTCGGGAAAACCGGTGCGCCGATTGTTTTAGAATATACTATAGGCTATATTGAATGCGAGGTCATAGGTTCCCTGGATGCAGGCACCCATACTATTTTTCTTGGAAAGGTCATCGAAGCGCAACAACTGAATTCCGATGAACCGATGACCTATGCCTTCTATCACAATATCAAGGGCGGTCTTTCACCCAAAGCAGCGCCGACGTATATCAAAGAATAAACCGAACCCGGATTTGCAAATATTTCTGATTGAACCGAGGATAGAGTATTTGAGCTCATTCTCGGTCGTTCCTCCCTGCGAGGCTTTTGCCTCTTTATTTTTAAATACCGTATTTGACTATCGGCAAAAAAAAACCGCTCAAATACTCTATCCCCGGTTGTTTTGCCGATTTTATGAATAATCAGGGCCATAAAAACAATTCATACTATTCATAGCGCCGGTAAGAGTTATATAATATCTGTTACAAAATAATACGGGAGCATCCCTAATGATTAAAGAGAAAATGACCGATTCAATATTTCCGCGTGAAGAAGATATACCTGAAGAGTTCAGGTTGAAGAAGAGGCTGATCCAGAGAGAATACCTGGTCGACGGCAAACTCCGGGTCTGGGACGGCAGGATGCACGAAGTTTATTCGCCCGTACATATACGGACGTCCGAAGGGCTTTATCCAAAGCCGCTGGGACAATTCCCTATGCTGTCCGGAAAAGAATCCTTGCAGGCCCTTGATGCCGCCGTCAGGGCTTATGACAACGGGAGAGGCATATGGCCTTCAATGCCTGTCAGCGAAAAGATCAGACACGTCGAAGAATTCACTTTCCGTATGCATGAAAAGAAAAAGGACGTCATTCTCCTTATGATGTGGGAAATCGGTAAGTCCTATCAGGAAGCAAACAAAGAGTTCGACAGGACCATTGGTTATATAAAGAATACCATTGAAGCCCTGAGGGACATGAACAGGGCTTCATCAAGGTTTGTGATAGAGCAGGGGATCATCGGACAGATACGGAGGTCGCCGCTGGGAGTGGTGCTCTGCATGGGGCCCTTCAACTATCCTTTAAACGAGACCTTTACCACACTCATTCCGGCCCTGCTTATGGGCAATACGGCGATATTTAAACCTCCCAAACTCGGGGTTTTGCTTCACTATCCTTTGCTTAAGGCCCTGCAAGAGTCTTTCCCTTCGGGTGTAGTGAACACTGTTTACGGAGATGGTAAACAGGTAATAACACCACTGATGAAGTCGGGTAAAGTCGACGTCCTTGCTTTTATAGGTTCAAGCAAAACCGCGGATATATTGAAAGGCGTACATCCAAAACCTCACAGACTAAGATCGGTGCTGGGTCTCGAGGCCAAGAATCCCGCAATTGTTCTGCCCGACGCCGACCTGGAACTTGCTATAAAGGAATGCGTCGGCGGGAGCCTTGCCTTCAACGGACAACGCTGCACCGCTTTGAAAATATTATTCGTTCATAAGGAGATCGCGGGAGAGTTCATAAAGAAGTTTGTTGAGGAAGTGGAGAAGTTGAGGGTAGGTATGCCATGGGAAAAGGATGTGACCATAACGCCTTTGCCGGAAAAAGGAAAGGCCGCTTTTCTCAAAGGGCTTTCCGAAGATGCAAAAAGGCATGGTGCTCACGTCATAAACAAATGCGGCGAAGCGGTAAATAAAACCTTTTTTTATCCTACCGTGCTCTATCCGGTTAATTCCCGTATGCGGTTGTATCACGAAGAGCAGTTCGGTCCGTTAGTGCCGATAGCTCCGTTTGATGATGTTGAAACGCCGATCCGGTATATCATCGAATCAAGCTATGGTCAGCAGGCAAGCATCTTCGGAAATGA
>JBAZWR010000104.1:0-9828 GCA_041660325.1 Thermodesulfovibrionales bacterium
GCTGAAGTTCCGTATCCTGTATGGTATTCTTAAGGTCGTATAGTTCCTTCAGTATCAGCTCTATCACTTCCCGCACCCTTTTTCTGCTGACGCCGGCATATATACCCCATACGCCCGTATCAATGTAGGACGCGGCAAATGAATATATAGAATATGCCAGCCCCCTCTTTTCCCTTATTTCCTGAAATAACCTGGAGCTTACCCCCGCGCCAAGGATTGTGTTTATTACATAAAGACAATAGCGGTCCTTGCTTGCATGTGGAATTCCCTTTATACCGAGGCAGAGATGCGCCTCGGAAAGTTCTTTATTGAATACCTCGACTTTGTTGTTAAATAAGGGCGTGTCGCCTTTTTCAGGCTCGGACCCCCTTCTGAGATTACCGAGGTCTTTATTCAATAGCGAGATGAGATGGTCGTGTTCGAAATTACCTGCGCAGGACACCACGATATCCCTGGTGCCGTAATATTTTTTTATGTGCGACAGAATATCTTCCCTGGTGAAGGAGAGTATGGTTTCCCTTTTCCCGAGAACGGACTGACCGAGTCCGGTGTTCCCCCATATAGTACGGTTTGACAGATCATGGACATAATCATCCGGGGTGTCCTCGATCATCTTGATCTCTTCCTTTATGATTTTTTTCTCTTTCTCCATATCCTCATCGGGAAAGGTGGAATTCAGGAAAATATCCGATAACAGATCCAGGCCCTGCTCCAGAAATTCGTCGAGGACCTTTACATAAAAGGTCGTGTTCTCTCTTGAGGTAAAGGCGTTCAGTTCGCCGCCGAGGGAATCAATCTCAAAGGATATATCCTTGGCAGTGCGTTTCTTTGTACCCTTGAAAAACATGTGCTCAAGAAAATGGGATATGCCGTTTTTCTCCGGCTTCTCAAATCTTGAGCCTACCTTTACCCATATGCCGACAACAACGGAACGCACATTTTTTAATGATTCCATAACGACCGGCAGTTCGTTCTGTAAATATTCTTTTTTAAACATAAATTAGTTCACCCAGTCTGCAAAGTCTACACGGTTATTTGAGTTAACGGATTTCAAAAACATATTGTCTTCCGACACAACAAAACCAAAACTTATTTATTACATAAACTAAAAAGGGGATATTTTATAAGTATCCCCTTTGAATTGATTATTATTGTTTGTACATGTATCGGCTTTTTAGTTGTCCTGCTCTCTCAATGCCTCTTTTCTCGAAAGTCGGATCCTTCCGGTTTTGTCTATCTCTATAACCTTTACGGTTACTTCATCGCCTTCATTTATCTCGTCGGTTACTTTTGCTATTCTTTTTTCGGATATCTGAGAAATGTGGAGTAGTCCTTCCGTTCCGGGCATAATTTCAACAAAGGCCCCGAAGTCAACAACCCTCTTAACCTTTCCGTGATATATCCTGTTGAGTTCGGCCTCGGCGGTTATGCTGTTTATTATATCAATGGCCTTCTGGGCCGCTTCTCCATCCGGAGAAGCAATGCTGATAATGCCGCTGTCTTCAATATCTATCTTTACACCCGTCTGCTCTACGATGCCACGGATAACTTTTCCGCCTGAGCCGATTACGTCGCGGATTTTGTCCTGGCGGATCTGCATGGTATATATCCTTGGCGCATAAGGCGCAAGGTTTTCTCTATGGATGCTAATCGTCTCGTTCATTTTAGACAGGATATGAAGCCTTCCCTGTCGCGCCTGTTCAAGGGCCTTTTCCATGATCTCACGGGATATGCCGCCTATTTTCGTATCCAGTTGGAATGCGGTAATGCCTTTGTCCGTTCCGGTAACTTTAAAGTCCATATCGCCCAGATGGTCTTCGAGGCCGAGGATGTCCGTGAGAACAACCACCCTTTCCTCTTCTTTTATAAGGCCCATGGCAATGCCGGCTACGTGTGATTTAATAGGCACTCCCGCATCCATAAGCGCAAGAGAGCCTCCGCATACCGTTGCCATTGATGAAGAACCGTTCGATTCAAGGATGTCCGAAACGATCCTTATGGTATAAGGAAATTCCGTTTTCGGCGGAATAATCGCTTTCAGCGCTCTTTCGGCAAGATTTCCATGACCGATTTCCCTTCTCCCCGGAGATCTCAGGGGTTTGACCTCGCCTACACTGAACGGAGGGAAATTGTAATGCAGCATAAAGGTTTTGTAGGACTCCCCGTCAAGCGAATCTATCTTTTGTTCATCATCAGAGGTGCCGAGTGTTACCACCGCAAGACACTGGGTTTCTCCCCTTATAAACAAAGCGGAACCATGTGTTCTCGGCAGTATGCCGATCTCGGAGCTTATCGGTCTTATCTCATTCGGAGACCTTCCGTCGGCCCTTTTATTCTCATTAAGGATCATCCCTCTTACGAGGTTCTTTTCGAGTTCGTTGAATGCGGATGCGATATCTAATGACAGATCCTTTTCATCGGAGTTCAATTTCTCCACTACCTCTTTGAGTAGCTGATCAAGGGCGTCCTGCCTCATTAATTTATCAGGGATGGTAATGGCGGCCTTTATATTTTCCAGAGATAGCTCCGTAACGGCTCTCTTTATTCCCTCATTAATTGCAGGGGGCTCGACAATTCTCTTTTCCCTGCCTGCAATCGCCCGCAGTTCGTTCTGCACGGCACAGATGCGTTTTATCTCATTATGCGCCATGTCAAGGGCCTCGATCAGGTCCGTTTCGACGATCTCCTCGGCTTCTCCTTCAACCATAACAACGGCTTCTTCCGTGCCGGCAACAATCAAATTCAGATCGCACTCCAAAACTTCCCGCACATCGGGATTGATCACAAAAGAACCGGCGATCCTCCCGATCCTTACGGCAGCTATTGGAGCTTTGAAGGGAATGTCCGATATAACAAGGGCGGCAGACACGCAGATAATGCCGAGGATGTCCGCAATATTCTCATCGCCGTATGAAAGGACGTTTGCAATTCCCTGGGTTTCATAGTAAAAACCTTTTGGAAAGAGAGGCCTGATCGGCCTGTCGATCAGACGGGAAGTTAATATCTCTTTTTCCGAGGGTCTGCCTTCCCGTTTGAAAAAACCTCCGGGTATTTTACCGGCTGAATAGGCTTTTTCCTGGTAATCAACCGTTAAGGGGAAAAAATCCAGCCCTACCTTGGGGGTTTTGGCTGATACTGCAGTTCCAAGAACAACCGTATCGCCATACGTCGCTACTACTGCTCCGTCAGCCTGTTTTGCCATTTTACCTGTTTCTATAGTAAGCTTCTTACCGCGAACATCAATCTCAACCTTTTTTATCATTTTCTGATATCCAAACGTTCAATTACCTTCTCGTAACGTCCCTTATCGCAGGTCTTGAGATAATCAAGCAGCTTCCTTCTCTGGCTGACGAGCATGAGAAGACCTCTCCTTGAGTGATGGTCTCTTTTATGGGTTTTGAAATGTTCCGTCAGGTAAATTATTCTTGAGCTTAACAGCGCTATCTGAACTTCAGGCGAACCCGTATCGTGATCGTGAAGTTTATAGTCGCCTATGATAGTCTGTTTTTGTGTCTTTTCGATAGCCATCTATCCACCACCTTTTATAAATTTTGTAATATTTACAATACCATATCATTACTATCTCTGTAAAGCCGACCGATGCAGACAAAGACAGGCCGGACTTATGTCCGGCCTGTCTTTGTCGTCTTATCTTATTTTGAGCTTAAACCGTCGATTTACTCAAGTCCTTTTTGGACTTCTCTTTCAGGACAGCCTGTGCTGCAGCGAGTTTTGCAATAGGCACTCTATAGGGCGAACAACTGACATAATTTAATCCTATCTTGTGGCAAAACTCAACGGATTTCGGGTCGCCGCCGTGCTCGCCGCAGATACCCATCTTGAGATGCTTTTTGACCTTTCTGCCTTTCTCTATGCCTATCTTCATCAAAATACCAATTCCGTCCTGATCGAGCGTGACAAAAGGATCGTTTTCGAGGATGCCTTTCTCGACATAGTAGGGCAGGAACCTTCCGGCATCGTCTCTTGAAAGGCCGAAGGTTGTCTGTGTCAAATCGTTTGTTCCGAAGGAAAAGAAGTCCGCATATGCGGCAATCTCATCTGCAGTTATCGCAGCCCTTGGAAGCTCTATCATTGTCCCAACCGTGTAACTTACCCTTGTTTTATAGCGTTGCAGGACATCTTCTGCAACCTGAACGGTCAGTTCTCTCATAACCTTAAGCTCATTTACATGGCCAACCAAAGGTATCATGATTTCAGGTATTACCTTGACTTTCTTTTTGGATAGCTCACAGGCCGCCTCCATAATGGCCCTTACCTGCATTTCATAGATTTCAGGATAGGTTATTCCGAGTCTGCAGCCCCTGTGTCCAAGCATCGGGTTGAACTCGTACAACGCCTTATTTCTTGCCTTTAGTTTCTCAACAGGTACCTCCATAGACGCAGACAAGGCCCTTAATTCTTCTTCAGTATGGGGGAGAAATTCATGGAGGGGCGGGTCAAGAAGCCTTATGGTTACCGGCAGGCCCTTCATGACTCTGAATATCTCGATGAAATCGCTCTTTTGGAATGGAAGGATTTTTGCAAGAGCTTTCTTCCTCCCTTCCGTATCATCGGCAAGGATCATCTCTCTTACAGCGCTTATCCTCTCGGGCGCAAAGAACATATGTTCCGTCCTGCACAGACCGATGCCTTCGGCGCCGAATTTTCTTGCAACTTCGGAATCATGAGGGGTATCGGCATTTGTCCTGACGCCTATTTTTCTAAATTCATCCACCCACTTCATAAAGATACCAAAATCTCCGGTAAGCTCGGGGGTTACCAGCGGCGCCTGGCCGAGCATAACTTCTCCGGTTGTTCCATTGAGGGTTATATAATCACTCTCCTTAATAACAATGTCACCGACGGTAAAGTATTTCTGAATTTCGCTGATATTAATAGCGCCGCATCCTGCAATGCAGCATTTCCCCATACCCCTTGCAACAACTGCTGCATGGGAGGTCATACCGCCCCTGGCCGTGAGGATCCCCTGTGCGGCATTCATCCCGCCGATATCTTCCGGCGACGTCTCGGTCCTTACCAATATTACTTTTTCTCCCCGATCAGCGGCTTTCTCGGCGTCTTCCGCAGTGAACACCACTTTGCCTACTGCAGCGCCGGGCGAGGCAGGGAGACCTTTTGCAATTACTTTAACCTGGGACTTGGGATCAATCATGGGATGGAGCAACTGGTCGAGCTGCCTGGGGTCAATCCTCAATATAGCCGTCTTTTTGTCGATAAGCTTTTCCCTTACCATATCGATGGCGATCTTGAGGGCGGACGCCGCAGTCCTTTTCCCTACCCTTGTCTGAAGCATATACAGCTTGCCTTCCTGAACGGTAAATTCTATATCAAGCATATCGCTGTAATGCTTTTCGAGCTTTTTGTAAATTGAGTCAAGCTCTTTATATGCCTTTGGAAGACGTTTCTTCAACTCCTCGATTTTAAGAGGAGTCCTTATGCCTGCGACAACGTCTTCACCCTGCGCGTTGATAAGGCATTCGGCAAAGAACTTCCTTTGTCCCGTAGAAGGGTCTCTGGTAAATCCAACGCCCGTGCCGGAATTGTCTCCAAGGTTTCCGAAAACCATGGACTGAATATTGCAAGCCGTACCGAGCGTATCAGGTATATCATTCAATTTTCTGTATTTAACCGCCCTGTCGCCGAACCATGAACCGAAGACGGCGTTGATCGCTTTTTTCATTTGTTCCAAAGGGTCGGTCGGAAACTCCTCACCCGTAGCCCTTTTATAGATAATCTTGAACTCCTGAACAATATGCTTAAGGTCTTCCGTATCAAGTTCGGTATCAAGTTTGACGCCCTTCTTTTCCTTCATCTCCTCGAGGGCTTTCTCGAACCTCTGTCTGTCTATACCCATGACGATGCTTCCGAACATGGTTATGAGCCTTCTGTAGGCGTCATAAACAAACCGGTCATTCCCCGTCTTCCTGATCAGTGCATTTATCGTTGTATCGTTAAGCCCGAGATTAAGTACGGTATCCATCATGCCGGGCATGGAGAACTTGGCTCCGGAACGTACAGACACCAGAAGAGGATTCACGGAATCTCCCAATTTCATTCCCATCGCCTTTTCGACTTTTTTCAGGTTTTCAAGTACCTGCTCCCACACTCCCGTAGGATATTTTTTCCCGGCCTTGAAGTACTCATTGCACACTTCAGTAGTTATCGTAAAACCTGCGGGCACAGGGATCTTCAGGTTAGTCATCTCGGCAAGGCCGGCACCCTTACCTCCGAGAAGGTCTTTCATATCTCCTTTACCGTCAGCCTTTCCTCCACCGAAAAAGTAAACGTATTTTCTGCTTACTTTCTTTGCCATCAAATTACCCTCCCGAGTGTATTTTTGTCTAATAGGATACAGTACAACAAAAAGAAATTCAAATCCGGTAAATTCAAGATAATTTTCTTGACATTCCCTTAATGGTGAAAGACAATATAATTAAGAAAAAAATTAATAGATAAAACGCACAGGAGGAAACATGAAAAAGACAGCGGCATTCATTCTTGCAGCCATATTATGTTTCATATACTCTTATCAGACAGTTCAGGCCGGCAATCGCACTCCTGCAAAAGGAGAAGCCTTCCCCGATATTGCGCTTGTTATGCCTGATAAGCCCTGCGATATGGATTATCTTGGATTAAAGGGAACAAACACTTTTAAACTATCACAGGTAAGGGCCGATGTGGTAATCCTTGAAATCTTCAGCATGTACTGCCCTTATTGTCAGCGGGAGGCGCCTTTGGTGAATCAACTATATGATATGATAGACAAAAGAACGGATATTAAGAACAGAGTGAAGATTATAGGTATCGGCGCCGGCAATACGCCTTTTGAAGTCGGTATTTTCAGAAATCAGTACAACGTTCAATTCCCTTTGGTCCCTGATGAGTCTTTTGCAGTCCATAAAGCTGTAGGAGAAGTCAGAACTCCGCACTTCTTTGTTGTAAAAATTAATACCGACGGTTCCAGTTCCATTATCTATTCAAAAGTCGGCAGCATCCAGGACCCGAATCAATTCCTGGATATGATCGTACAAGATTCAGGATTGAAACAGGAGGCAATAAAATGATATCTGTAAGATTATTATCTCTCCGTACCTTAATTGTTGTTGCAGTATTTTTTTTCACGGCGGCTATTTCCTATGGAGCATCCGAACAATTCAAAGGGAAAATCTACAACCCCGGGGTACTCAAAGCGATTGACAGCAAAACAAAGCTCAGAAAAGGAATGAAAGCTCCTGATTTCAACCTTCCCTCTTTGTCCGGCGAAAAAATATCTCTGAAACAGTTCCTCGGCAAAAAAAACGTTGTATTATCTTTTGTCCCTGCCGCATGGACGCCTGTCTGTTCGGACCAGTGGCCCGGATACAATATAGCAAAGAGTTTCTTTGACCAAAATAACGCCGTACTCCTCGGCATTACCGTAGACAACATCCCGACCTTATATGCATGGACAAAAGAAATGGGAGACCTTTGGTTCCCGGTGCTTTCCGATTTCTGGCCCCATGGCGCCGTAGCTAAAAAATATGGCGTCTTGCGCTCAGGCGGGGTGACTGAAAGAGCATTATTCGTGATCGACAAGAAAGGAATTATCCGTTACATCGACGTCCACGATATCAATTCACGTCCAAACCTTGAGGTCCTGATCAAGGAACTTGAAAAGCTTGAAAAGTAACAGAGATATATTCCCGTCTTTACCTAAACCTTGCTAAACAAGTTCTATATTTGAAGGATATACATGATAAAAAAGCTTTTAGGTTCTCCTCGGCGAATCCGCCTGAGTGCGGACGACTCCATAATATACTATTAACACTGTTTGATATGCATTTATATAAAATATTTATCAAGTTAAAAGTGCCGTCAGGTGAATATGGATTATTTTTTGTCGCGTTTAAAAGGTTTTTTATCATGTATGTCCTTCATTTTGTGCAAATAATAAGTTTAGCAAAGAGCCGCAAGGGGAGATTTCTAACAAATGTACCTTTAATTTTTTTTACTATTTTTTTTGCCTTTCTTTCTACCGGGGTTTCTCTCGCTGAAACAAAACCCCTTGTCAAGGGTCAATATCTCCCAAATCTTTCGTTCACGGATTCCTTGCCGAAAGAAGAACGGACTTATCTTGGCTTGACCGTCGGGAAAAAGCTTTCATTAAAGGATATCCGCTGTTCCGTCATTATCATCGAGGTGTTCAATACGTATTGCACAAGCTGCCCCAGGAATATACCGGTTATCAACGAGGTATATTCACGTTCGGAAACCGATCCGAAATTAAAGGGGAAGATAAAAGTCATAAGCGTTGCCGCAGGAAATACCGGGGAAGAAATCATATCCTATAAAAAGACCCATAGCGTCAGTTATCCGATACTTTCCGACCTTCATTTTACATTGCATAAAGCTCTGGGCAATCCAAGGGTGCCATACACAATAATTATAAAGAGAAACAGGCAGGGAAAGAACAAAATAATATATACCCGCCAGGGAATTATAGATTCTCCGGAACCGCTTCTTAAAATTGTCGGGAAACACCTGAACTGATTTTAAGGTTTTTACCGTCCAGTCTTGAAAATTACATGCTCTTAGTTTATTGTTTAATAAGGAGGTGTTATATGAAACGGTATATTGTATATATCCTATTGATTATGGGTCTTGGTTTTGCGGCGGGTTGCGCCGGCCTTGATGTGCATTATGACTTTGACCGGGAGGTTGATTTCGCGCTGATTCAAACATACGACTGGATGTCGGTCCCGCAAAAAACACAGGATAATGAGCTTACCCTTAAACATATGAAGTCCGCCGTGAACAAACAACTGCAAGCAAAGGGTCTGACCGTGACTTCAAACAATCCCGATGTGTTGATCGCCATGCACGGGGGCAAAGAAAAGAAGGTCGATGTCCAGGAATGGGGATATGCCTATAGAGACCGTGATTATTACAATACAGGGTCATATTATCCACATATGTATCCGACGCCGTATCCGGCTGACCCGCATGGACGCGAAAATATCGAATACAGACGTGGAACTGACACCTATGAATACGAGGTCGGGACACTTATAATCGATTTTGTTGACGCCAAAAAGAAAGAGCTTATCTGGAGGGGAATTGCAACAGGCGTTGTAAATCCTAATATCACTGCCGAAGACATTGACAGGATTGTTGCAAAAATCATGGAAAATTATCCGCCTGTGATAAGAAAATAACAATGGAACAGGGGATCATTGAGAATCTGATAAACGCCCTCACAAAACTTCCCGGAATTGGGAGGAAGACCGCACAAAGGCTCGCTTTTTTCATACTGTCGATGCCCGAGAATGACGCCAAAACCCTTGCACAGGCAATAAACGAGGTCAAAGAAAAGGCAAGGTTCTGCGCCGTCTGTTTTAATATTACGGACAACGATGTCTGCGACATATGCAGCAATACCTCGAGGGACGGCAGCAAGCTCTGTGTCGTAGAAGAGCCGAGCAACATCCTTGTGATTGAAAGATCAAAGGGTTTCGACGGTCTTTACCATGTGCTGCTCGGCGCCCTTTCCCCGATAGACGGCATGACGCCCGACAAACTTAAGATAAAAGAACTTATCGACAGGGTCAAAAACGATTCGGTGAAAGAGGTCATCATCGCAACCAATCCCAACACCCGTGGTGAAATGACCGCACAGTACATCAGGGAAACGCTAAAGCCATTTCCTGTAAAAGTAACGCGGATCGCTTACGGACTGCCTATAGGCGGCGATATTGAATTTGCGGATGAAGTGACTCTCGGCAAGGCATTGGAAGGGAGAAGGGAAATGTAAATCGCGTTTACTATATA
>JBAZWR010000105.1:0-9703 GCA_041660325.1 Thermodesulfovibrionales bacterium
TGGATGATCCGATGTCAAAAATAAGAATTGCCCCGCCGTAAATATGTGTAAAAAAATCAGCAATAGGGTGGCGGACTACTATACTTTTTTGAATGTTCCTGATACAACCCGACCCGTATCAACAGCGATCAGAAAATACAATATCCCTCAAATATAGAAAAAACCATCATGACCGGCAGGCTTTTGGTTTATTCTATGATCTTTGGAACACGGTAAAATTTTTCGGTGTGTGACGGGGCGTTCATGAGGGCTTCTTCTCTCGGGAGGGATTCTGCCGGGATGTCCTCACGCATGACGTTTTCGAGCGCGAGGACGTGAGAAGTCGGTTCAACTTCCTTTGTGTCGAGTTCGTTCAGTTGTTCCATGTAGCCGAGGATGCCGCTCAGCTGTGGTCCGAACAGTTCTTTTTCCTCCTCGGTTAGGGAAAGTCTTGCAAGGACCGCGATATGTTCAATCTCTTCTTTTGATATCTTCATATTGCAACTGATAAATGATCATTGCTAATTGATAATTTATTTTTAACTTTATATCTTTTCCAGATTTGCGAACCGCACGGCAAGTCTTTTAATGCCGATGCTCGGGAAGTTGACCATGACCTTTGCATCTTCACCGTCGCCGTAGCAGTCCCGCACAATACCTATACCCCAGGAAGGATGTTTTACCCTGCACCCGGCGGTATACATCGTAAAGGTCTTTGAAAGCGGCACTTTTTTCTTGATGGGAGTAAGCTTAACAGGATGGCTAAAGGTTATTTTCTCCATCCAGTGGCAGAATTCTCTTGGAATGTCTTTCAGAAAGCGGGAAGGTTCCTGGTCCTGTACCTTTGCATATAACTTCCGCTTTTTTGCGCCCGTTAGCCAAAGAACATCTTTTGCGCGTGTCATGCCGACGTAGAATAGTCTGCGCTCTTCGGCGATTTCATCGTCATGGTTCATGGCTTTACAATAGGGAAGCACTCCTTCTTCCAGTCCTGTTATAAAGACTACCGGAAACTCGAGCCCCTTTGCGTTATGGAGCGTCATAAGAGTAACGCAATCCCCGCTGCAGTCCTGATCGATATGGGAAACAAGGGATATTCTGTTAATAAAATCCTTGAGTTCTTTATTCTCGGCGGAAGAGATAAGCTCTTCGATATTCTTTTTCCTCTCTTCTTCAAGCAGGTCGGCATATCCCGATTTTTCAAAAATGCTTCTCAACAGGTCGGCTGCGGATTTATATTTTCCGGATGATAACCCTTCAATCATTTTCATGAAATCGGCAAGTTTGTCTTTGACGGCAGGGGCAAAATGTTCACCCCTGAGAATAGCCTTAAGGGCGTCAAACAAAGGCTGAGACCTTTTCTTGGCCTCATTTTCAATTTTAGAGATCGTAGCCGCCCCGATGCCTCTTTGCGGACTGTTAATTACCCTTCTGAAACTTACATTGTCTCCGTGGTTCAGTGACAGACGCAAGTATGCTAAGATGTCCTTGATCTCTTTCCTCTGGTAAAAACTGATGCTGCCGATGACCCTGTACGGAAGCCCCTGGTCGCGGATTGCGTCTTCTATGACTCTTGACTGCAGGTTTACTCGGTAAAATATTGCAAAGTCCCTGTAGGTGTATATCCCTTTTAGATAATATTCTTTAATGGCCTTTGCAATATATTTTGCCTCATCTTCATAGGTGTTGAGCCAGCAGTAGTGAACTTTTTCTCCGTACCCTTTGTCAGTCCATAATTTCTTGTCTTTCCTGACGGGGTTTCGTGCAATAACGGCCCCGGAAACATTCAGGATGTGCCGGGTGCAACGGTAGTTCTGCTCAAATTTGATAATCTTTGCCCCCGGGAAATCCTTCTCGAAATTCAGCATATTACTTACGTTGGCCCCCCTGAACCTGTAGATGCTCTGGTCGTCATCTCCTACAACGCAGATCTTTTTGTGGGCTGATGCAAGTATCTTCAAAAGATGGTACTGCGCAAAATTCGTATCCTGAAACTCGTCAACAAGTATATAGGCAAATTTATTCTGGTATCTCTCGAGCAGCTTTGGATTCTTCTCGAAGAGTTTTCCCGTCAGCATGATAAGGTCGTCAAAATCGAGGGCATTGCTTCTTTTCAGTTCGTCCCGGTACCTTACATAGACCTTGGCAAGTTTTTCGTCAAAGCCGAACCCGTCGCCGGATGAAAGAAATTCCTCAGGGCTTACAAGCGAAGACTTCAGGAAACTGATGCGCGATACTATGCCTTTATAGAGCGCTTCATATATCTTGAACTCTTTAAGGATATGCCTTATAAGGTTATGCTGATCGTCTTCATCGTAAACGGAATAATTATTGTCATAACCGATGGCTTTAATTTCTTTGCGGAGAATCCTGTTGCACTGAGAGTGAAAAGTGCCGATCCATGAGCCGTTCATTTCTTTCTCGGTGAGTTTATTTATCCGTTCCTTCATTTCATCGGCTGCCTTGTTTGTAAAGGTAACGGTGAATATCGAATCCTGGGGTATTTTTTTAGTCCTGTTCAGGTAAGAAAACTTATGAGAAATTACCCTTGTCTTCCCGCTCCCTGCTCCTGCAAAAACGAGTAAGGGCCCTTCAGTATAGGTAAGAGCTTCTTTTTGCTGGGGGTTTAGATCATACATGGACATCTCCTTTGATGTATACATCATAACAGATTTCACCATTCTAAATCCAGAATTTATCGCGGTTTTCGCCGGTTACACGGTTTGCAAAAGTTATCGGGTTGACAGGTTAAACCTTCCGTGAACCGAGTAAACCGTTACTATTCAACAGTGACGCTTTTTGCAAGGTTCCTCGGCTGGTCGACGTCACACCCCCTCAGAACGCCGATGTGATAGGCAAGCAATTGCACGGGAACCGCCATCAGTATTGTCGTCAGGAATGTGTTCGTCACGGGCACGCAGATGCACCTGTCCGAAGTCCCGCAGACATCACTTTCAGCGTCGTTCGTAATCGCTATGATTTTCCCCCCTCTGCTCTTTACCTCCTGTATATTTGATAGTATTTTTTCAAGCAGGTCGTCATGGGGCGCAAGGACGACGACCGGAAGCTCTTCGTCTATCAAAGCTATGGGTCCGTGTTTCATTTCGCCGGCAGGATACCCTTCCGCATGAATGTATGATATTTCCTTAAGTTTCAATGCGCCCTCAAGGGCGACGGGATAAAACAGGCCCCTCCCGAGATACAGGAAATCCGTTGCCTTGAAAAACTCTTTTGCCACCGCCTTTATCTGTTCATCGGTAGATAGCGTTTCTTCAACCTTGCCAGGAAGCAGCAGCAGCTCTCTGAGAAGCTCTCTCGCCCCGTCCTCTGAAATGGTCCCCTTTATCTTTCCCATTGCAATGGTGAAAAGATAAAGGCTCACAAGCTGGGTCGTAAAAGCCTTTGTAGAGGCGACGCCTATCTCGGGCCCGGAATGGGTATAAAAAATTGCGTCCGCTTCCCTTGAAGACGTACTGCCGACGACATTGCAGATTGAAAGGACTTTTGCGCCAAGCCGTTTTGCTTCTCTCTGGGCGGCAAGGGTGTCGGCGGTTTCACCCGATTGTGTTATGACAATCATAAGGTCGCCTGATTTGATGATCGGTTTTCTGTATCGGAACTCTGAAGCTATATCAACCTCTACGGGTATTCTCACCAATCCTTCAAGGATATATTTGCCGGTTAGTCCCGCGTGATAGGAAGTGCCGCAGGCAACAATAAATATCTTCTGAACGCCCCCCAGTTCTTCCGCTTTGATGTGGAACTCTTCAAGGTTTACTTCCCCTGTTTCGGCATTGAACCTTCCCCGTAACGTGTCGGCAATAGCCCTTGGCTGCTCATATATTTCCTTAAGCATGAAGTGACGGTATCCGCCTTTTTCCGCCATTGATGGGTTCCATGAGATCGTCTGAATTTCCTTCCGTATCGCGGCGCCTTCAAGATCGGTTATGACGGCGCCGTTTTCCGTAAGTATGGCCATCTCTGCGTCATCAAGAAATATGACATTATTTGAATAGCTGAGGAATGCCGGGATATCGGATGCAAGAAAGAATTCTCCGTCCCCTATGCCCACAACAAGCGGGCTGTCTTTCCTGACCCCGACGATCTTATTTGGTTCGTCCTCCTTAATAACGGCAAGGGCATAGGCCCCTTTTACTTCATTTAAAGCCTCTCTGACCGCGTCTTCGAGCGGGCCTTTCTTTGAATAATCCTGTATAAGGTGGCAGAGGACTTCCGTATCCGTTTGGGAAGTGAACTGATACCCTTTTTCAATCAGCTTCTTTTTGAGGGGCAGATAATTTTCGATAATACCGTTGTGCACCAGAACGATCCCGTCTGATCTGTGCGGATGGGCATTTTCCTCCGTGGGCCTCCCGTGGGTCGCCCACCTTGTATGTCCGATGGCTGTATGGCTTGCAGGACTTTCCGCCTCAAGCATAGATGAGAGGTCCCTGATTTTCCCGGTGCATCTTCTCACCTCTATCTTTTTACCGGAAAAAAACGCAACACCCGCCGAATCGTATCCCCTGTATTCGAGACGCTTCAGCCCCTCCAGCGCCACCTGTACCGCATTACGTTTGCCTATATATCCGATTATTCCGCACATATTAAATCAGTGAATAGTGAAACCTTCGTAAAAAGTCGTCATACCAGCGAAGGCGGGTATCCATGGACGATACAAATGTTTGAAAAGTATGGATTCCCGATTAAGGACTTCGGGAATGACGGCCTGGAAACAGACTTTTTTCGAGACCATCAATAGTGGATAGTCCGATAGAATATCCATATTACCTTTTCTCCCTGTTTTTCACTTTTGCCTTTTCACTCCTGCCTTTTAACTGCAGTTTAAGAGCCCAGCCTTCGATATTCCTTTGCTTTACCCTGCTTAATACAAGGGCATGGGGCGGCACGTCTTCTGTTATTGTAGATCCCGCGCCTACGAAGGCTCCCTTGCCGATTTTTACCGGCGCAACAAACTGTGTATCACTGCCGACAAAGACGCCGTCCTCTATCGTAGTTATATGCTTTTTGTGTCCGTCATAGTTACAGGTAATCGTTCCGGCCCCTATGTTTACATCCTTTCCTATCCTGGCGTCTCCAAGATAGCTCAAATGAGACGCCTTCGTGCCCGGTCCGATAACGGATTTTTTCACCTCAACAAAATTGCCTATTTTTGCTTTCTCGCCGATTACCGAGCCGGGCCTGATATGCGCGAATGGGCCTACAGAAGCATTCCTCTTTACTATCGCCTCCTCGATCAGGGTGGAATCTTTGATGACCGCGCCGTCTTCTATTATGCTGTCAAGTATTCTGACATTCGGATAGATCGTACAGCCCTTACCTATCGAGGTCTTTCCTTCGAGATGGACATTCGGATAAACCTTTGTATCCGCCCCTATCTCCGTATCGGACGATATAAAAACGGAACTTTTTTCGATAAAATGCACGCCCCTGTCGGATAATTTTTTTATGATATGTTTTTTCATGATCCGGCCTGCATTTTCAAACTCTTCTATGGTATTAACCCCCATAAATTCGTCTTCAAACCCGGCGCAGAAGGCGTCCAGCCTCAGACCTTTCTCTCTTGCAATGCCGACTATATCGGTCAGATAATATTCGCCTTTTGATTTGTTCGGTTTTATTTCTTTTAACAGAGGTAACGCTCCGGATTCAATGGCGTATACGCCGCTGTTTACTTCCCTGATAGTTTTCTGCGTCTCTGTCGCGTCCCGTTGCTCGACAATAAAAGCAGCCCTGCCTTTATTGTCCCGTACAATTCTTCCGTATGAGCCCGGATCACGGGACTCGAAGGAAAGCACCGATACCTCGTTCTTTTTCCTCTTGTGCAGGGAGAGGAAATTTTTCAGGGTGCTTCCGGTAATCAGGGGCGTATCACCGTTTACGACGAGAACGGCGCCCTTAAATCCTTTAAGAGAAGGCAGAGCCTTTAATAGCGCGTCCCCGGTGCCTTTAGCCTCTATCTGCCGCGCAAAGGCAATTTTTGCGGTATCATTAAGTGATTCTTTTATATCCTGAATATTTTCCCCTGCGACGATAACAATCTTCTGCGGCTGCAAAGTATACATGGCGTTCAAAACATACCGGAGCATCGGGGCGCCGTGAAGTCTGTGAAGGACTTTCGGCAAGGATGATTTCATCCGTGTTCCGAGCCCCGCAGCAAGGACAACACAGGCCAATTTCATTCTTTATCCTCTAACAGGGTTGACGGGGTTGCGATGCCGCCTGAAAGAATAATCTTGATACCCTCGTCTATCGGGATGTCGGTATAAAACATATGCTCCTCTTTGAAAAGAGCTATTTCGCCGAGATAGAGATTGTTCGTCGGGATGTAAACCGCCTTCAGACGGGATTCCAGCCCGTCCCTCTCTTTCTTGATTACACATTCTTTTGTAAGGAAACCAAAGGCAAAGACCCCGGGTCGCGGATACTCGACAAGCACAAACTTCTTAAAAGACACCTCCTTGCTGTCCGGAGAAAAGGCGTCTACAAGCTGCTTGACTGCCGTATATATCCCTTTAAAGACCGGTATTCTGAGCATTATCTGCTCAAAGTATCCGATGATCCTTCTGCCAAAAACATTGGTTGATACGATGCCGACGACAAAGATAAGAACTATGGCCGAAATAAACCCGATACCTCGCACATGATAGCCAAGGATATTGTAGTAAATCGGTTCAAGGAGACCGTCGACAAATTTGAAAAACCAGCTGATGATGATAAAAGTGACTATTGCAGGTATTGATATCAGGAGTCCGGCAAAGAATCTTCTCTTGAAGGTTGCCCGTATGGAAGTATGCATGTTACTTCCCAAGTTTGGCCATCACCTCGTCCGGAGCGTCGAAATTCGTGTAAACATTCTGGACATCGTCATTTTCCTCAAGGGCTTCTATAAGCCGTATCATCTGTTCGGCATGTTTTTCATTAAGCATGGCATAATTCCTGGGCAACATGGTTATCTCCGAGAAAGAGACGGGGATACCCCCTGCCTCGATGGAAGCCTTTATCTTAATCATGGCTTCGGGAGCAGTAATGACTTCATAGTTGTCTTCCCGGGGATCGTTCTTCATATCTTCGGCGCCGGCGTCAAGGGCCGCGGACATCAAAGTATCTTCGTCAATCTTTGCTTTCTCGACAAGGATATAGCCCTTTTTCTCGAACATCCAGGCCACACAGCCTGCCTCGCCCATGTTGCCGCTGTTTTTAGTCATAATATTACGTATCTCGGATATCGTCCGGTTTTTGTTATCGGAAAGGATCTCCATAAGGATGGCCGTGCCGCCGGGACCGTATCCCTCATAAAAAAATTCTTCATAGGAGACTCCGGGAAGTTCACCCGTACCTTTCATAATCGCCCTCTTGATGTTTTCCGCAGGCATATTCACTTCTTTGGCTTTATCAACAGCGGTCCTCAGCCTGGGATTCGCGGTAGGGTCTCCGCCGCCTATTCTTGCGGCAATAGAGATCTCTTTTACGATCTTGGTAAAGACTTTTCCCCTCTTTGCGTCTGTACTGGCTTTTTTATGTTTTATCGAGGCCCACTTGGAATGTCCTGACACAATACCCCTCCGGATAGAATTTTAGATACATCGCAGACGTTTTTATGATAATTCTATAAGAATTGCGCTGTCAAGCCTCGATCCCGTATTCCTTGATCTTTGTAAGGAGTGTTTTATAGCTTACCTGAAGGATTTCAGCCGCCCTGGTCTTGTTCCCCTTTGTTTCGCCAAGCACGTCGATGATCCTCTGGGACTCCGCTTTTCTCGTTGCTTCTTTTGAAATAGACCCGAGGGTGCCCTCCAAAGGTTCAGGTTTTTCGCACAATACGGAACCGAACTGCCTGTCAATGATAAAATGTTCAGGGGCTATGGCGTCCCCGTCGCAGAGGATTACGGCCCTTTCGATTGCATTTTCCAGTTCTCTTATATTGCCTTTCCAAAAGCAGTTCATGAGCATGGCGAGCGCCTCTTTTGAAATGCCCTTGAGAGACGTCTTGATCTCAAGGCAGTATTTCTTGATAAAGTACTCAACCAGCAGGGGGATGTCTTCTTTCCGCTCTCTCAATGGCGGTATCCTTATCGGAAATACATTAAGACGGTAAAAAAGGTCTTCCCTGAATTTTTTTTCTTCCACCGCCCTTTCAAGGTCCTTATTGCTTGCCGCAACTATCCTGACGTCAACATGAACGGCCTTGACGGCGCCCACCCTCTCAATCTCACCGGTTTCAATAGCCCTGAGAAGTTTTGACTGTAAAACAAAATCCAGATCTCCTATCTCATCCAGGAAAATGGTCCCCCTGTCTCCAAGTTCAAATTGGCCGAGGTTTTTCGTGTCAGCGCTCGTAAAAGACCCTTTCTCATGACCGAACAGCTCCGATTCAAGAAGGTCTCTCGGAATTGCGGCGCAATTAATCGGGATAAAAGGGTATTCCTTTCTATTGCTAAGATTATGCAGCGCCCTCGCAAAGAGTTCCTTTCCCGTTCCGCTTTCACCGATTAGCAGGACTGTTGTTTTTGTCGGGGCGACTCTCTGAACGATCTGGGCGACATTTGTAATCTTTTCGCTTTTACCGATAATCCTCGGAAGTCCGAGTTTTGAAGCAAACTCTTCCTTAAGGAGGATATTCTCCGTCATAAGCCGCTGTGTTTCAATCGCCCTCTTAATCAGCATGAGGAGGTGGTCCGTATCAAAGGGTTTGGCGATGAAATCAACGGCGCCCCTTTTCATGGCCTCGACGGCAGTCTCAACCGAACCGTATGCAGTCATGATAATTACCGGCCTGAGCTGGTTTTCTTCCTTTGACGCCGTGAGGACGTCTATGCCGTCTTTATGCGGGAGTTTCAGGTCCGTCAGCACAAGGTCGATCTTGCCCTCCTTGAGATAATTGATACCCTCAATGCCGTCTCCGGCAGAGACGACTTTATAGCCTTCCGACTCAAGGGTTTCTTTCAGCATTGCTGCCATGGATTCTTTATCTTCTACGACGAGGATTGTCTCCATGATTAAAGCCCCGCATCTTTCAGGGCGGTTTTGCAGGCACAGCTCCGATCTTTGGGTATCAGATTGAAGGTCTCTTTCAAAAGCGTTTTCAAAAATATGGAGGTTTTGTTCATTGTTTCAACAACCTCTGTAGCAGTCAGCTTTTCCGCAGTTATACCGGCGGCATAATTTGTAACAACGGCAATACCGGCATAACAGATTTCCGCCTCTCTTGCCAGAGACGCTTCGGGCATGCCTGTCATGCCGACAACATCGGCACCGATCCGGGAATAAAACCCTATTTCCGCTTTGGACTCAAGACGCGGACCGTTGGAGCAGATATAGGTCCCTGATTTTTTTAAGCTTATCCCGGCTTTGCCTCCCGCTTCGATAACTGCGTTCCTTAATTCAGGACAATAGGGTTCGGTAAAATCAATATGCATTACGCCGCTTTCACCATCATAGAAGGTTGAATGCCTTCCATGTGTCATATCTATTACCTGGTCAAGAACAACTATCGTACCGGGCGGCATAGCGGCGTCAATCCCCCCGACAGCTCCGACCGATATGATCCTTTCCACCCCTAATTCTTTAAACCCCCGGATATTTGCCCTGTAATTGATTTTATGAGGAGGGATGGAGTGGCGCGAACCGTGTCTGGGAAGAAATACAACCGTGCCGGCCGGGAATTCTCCTATGAGATAGGCGTCGGAGGGATCGCCAAAGG
>JBAZWR010000106.1:0-9631 GCA_041660325.1 Thermodesulfovibrionales bacterium
TATGTGGTCATCCGGTATGAGACCGTTTTCGAAAATAAAAAATCTTCTATTGAGACCGTTACTCCCATGATAGATAAGGATGGTAAATGGCGGGTATCCGGCTATTACATCAAATAGGGTAAGCAGAAGAGATGTATCCGCTTTGAATTACATGATGCGAAAATCCCGCTGCGATTGCTCACTCTATCCTGGCATCGAGAATCCTATCCTATAGCGTGTTGTATCGCGTGCCTAATAAAATGGGATGTGTTATATATAGATAGAGCAGGGGCTATCGCAGAATTGACAATAATGTTTGTTTTGCTTTGTCAAGTATATTATGATAATAAATGAAATTATATGAGCAAGAAATTAAAAATAATCCCGAAATTTAAGTCAGAGGCGGAAGAGCGCCGTTTCTGGGAGACACACGACACCACTGAGATGTTTTTTATCAGCACTGCCACAACACCGTTCTGTCTTTCCCCTCCATCTTTGCGCGGTAGAGGGCCTTGTCGGCGCTGCGGATAATCTCCTTGCGGTCCTTTCCGTCGGCGGGATATGTGGCTATGCCGATGCTGACGGTTATGGCGTCCCTGGGGAACTCGTTCCACATCTTTGGAATCCGTTCTTTTATGGAATTTCTGATCCTCTCGGCAACCTGCAATGCCTCGGGTTTCTCGGTCTGCGGCATAATTATCGCGAACTCCTCTCCTCCGAACCGCGCTATGACGTCGATAATGCGCAGGTTGTCTTTGGCGATACCGGAAATTGATTTCAGGATCTCATCCCCGGCAAGATGCCCTTCCGTATCGTTGAAGAGTTTAAAGTCGTCTATATCAAGCATGGCGAGTGCAAATGTGAGGTTGTGTCGCTCCGAACGGTGCAGTTCTTCATAGAACCGCTCCTCAAAATATCTCCTGTTGAAAAGCCCTGTCAGAGAATCCGTAATGGAAAGCTCTCTAAGATGCCCTGCAAGGCTATAGTAATTCGACCGTTCAAGCGCTATGGAAGCATATGACGCGAATGACCGGAGCAGGTGCATGTCATCTTCAGAAAATATCTCGCCGGTAATCTTGTCCGTTATGTTCAGCACCCCTATCGTCTTTTCACCTATCTTAAGCGGGATGCTTATGAAAGAGCCAGTGCTGTATTTCGGGTTTCTCTCCCCTTTCCACCATTCATTATGCTCAATGTCCTTCACCAGCACAGGCACGCCGTCTTTGAAAACCCTTCCGGCAATGCCTTCACCGGAGTTGATCTTTATCTCGCCCAGCAGTCTTCTGTTAATGCCTTTTGCCGCCTTTATAGTAAGACATGACGAATCATTGCCATCCATCATCATTAAAGAGCCTCTTTCAGCTTCCGCAATCCTCACGGATGTTTCCAGTATTGCTTCGTAGAGCTGCTCCGGATCTCTCACGGGGGTAATGTGTTCGGCTGCCGCGCCGAGCACGTCTATATCTTTCATATGTCTGTGACATGTGTCCTGCATATCCATAACCCTGAGGATAAAGCCCGCAACCCTGCATATTTCCGAAATAATCTCTGCATCCTCTTTTGTGACAGGGGAGTTGATGAGATTTAATATCCCTGCGACCCTGCCGTCGGAAATAATTGGAAATGAATACAGTGAAAGGACGTCATCATTCAATCCCATCTGCAGGATGTCCATTGCCGATTCGGTATAGAAAGGAGACTGTCTTTCAAGCATTTCAGACAGGACGCCTGTCGTCCTTAAAACGGTCCCTTTCAGATATTCTTTTAATCTGCCGCCTGTCCTGAGCGGAGTAAAGACGTTATTGTTTTTCACCAGAATGGATATGCTTTCCGCATTGAACAGGAAAAGAAGGATATCGATCAGCACATCGAAAACGGTATCAGCCTGCTTATCTATTTTCATGTCGGATATCAGGCTCATGATGATCTTCATCACCTTATATCTTTTTTCATGCACACTGCATTGATAGTCGCCTTTTAATACAAGGCTGAAAATTGAGCGGATATACCGTGCGGCATAATGCAGGTCTGAAAGCTCCTTTACGGCGATTTCAGAATGCAGGGATTCAGGCTGATATGCAGGCAAACCGTACAAACGTCCTTTTTTTCCGTAAAACTTCCAGTAATCTCCGGCAGTAAGATATACCCCGCCGCCTGAGATGACGAAAAATTTATCATTGACACAAAGAGGGATAAAAAAATAATGCTGGTCCCCCGGACCTTTAAAAACCGACACATCGCTCCTGTGGACGGCCTTGTTTATGGATTTACGCATGAAATCATTGTATTCGGTCCCGCCTGATTCCGACGCCCTGACGGCTTTTAGAATATTATTTTCATTTACCGGCGGCAGGATGATATTCCCCTTCTTTCCGTAGAGGGAAAGATAGAGGCCGGTCAGTTTTGAAAGATGGGCCTGCAAAGAAGAGATATTGTCGAAATCAAAAAGCTCCATGGCTGCCCTGTTACCCGAATATATTTTTTGATTTGCAGAAGCGTGGTAACTCCGCTCCTACAGGTTTTCCGTCAATTTCAGCCTTTGTAAAAGCTCCCCCATGCTCAACAGCAATAAAGGGTGGGTCACATCCCCTGCTATTTCACAGAGCGGCCTCAGCACAAATTCTCTATCCTGCATATGAGGATGAGGTATCCTGAGGCCCTCCTCATCTACAATATTATTATCGTAAAGAAGTATATCGAGATCAATTATGCGTGGTCCCCAAAGGAAGGTCTCCTCCCTCCCCATTTCCTTTTCGATATCTTTTAATGTACTCAAAAGTTCAAACGGCTTCAGGTCTGTTTCTATTTCTATCGCCATATTAAGGAACAAGGGCTGGTCTCTTACCCCCCAGGGCTTTGTCTCATACAGCGAGGATTCTTTGCTTACCGTGGTCCCCTTTTGCCTGAGAAGACTGATAGCCTGTTTGCAATTAAATTCCCTGTCCCCCAGATTTGAACCGATCCCTATATAGGCAACAGACATTATCTATTTACAGAATATTCCGTATCCTCTCGACCGCTTCCTGAATCCTTTCGGAAGACGCGGTCAATGCAAATCTGATGTATCCTTCTCCCGGCGCGCCGAATCCGTTGCCGGGTGTTCCAAGCACCCCTGCCTTGTTCAGTAAATGCGCAACGAACGATGCTGAATCGAAACGCGGCGGCACCTTAGCCCAGAGATAAAAGGTTGCATCAGGTTTTAAGAGGTCCATGCCGAGACTCTTTAACCCCGTGTAAAGGATATCCCTTCTTTCCCTGTAGGTATTTCTTATCTTTGCCAGCGCTGAATCTTCCGTGCCGAGGGCGACGATGGCAGCCTCCTGAACGGCCTGGAAAACGCCTGAATCAAGGTTGGTCTTTACCTTACCGAGACCTGCAAGGACCTCCCTGTTACCGACGGCGAAACCGATCCTCCAGCCCGTCATATTGTAGGTCTTGGAAAGGGAATGAAACTCTATGCCCACTTCTTTTGCGCCGGGCGTCTGCATAAAACTCAGCGGCTTTTTATTATAGTAAATCTCGGTGTATGAAGCGTCGTGGCAGACTATGATATTGTATTTGACGGCAAACCTTATTACTTCCTTAAAAAACTCCTCCGAGGCGGATGCGGAAGTGGGGTTGTTCGGATAGTTGATGAACATAAGCTTTGCTTTCCGTAACGCCTTTTCCGGTATTGCCCCGAGATCCGGCAGGAAATTATTTTCTTCGGTTAATGGCATAATATGGCTCTTGCCGCCGGCGAAAAGTGTTCCTATCGGATAAACAGGATAACCCGGAGAAGACACAAGCACGACATCGCCGGGGTTAATGAATGCAAGCGGGATATGGCCGATGCCCTCCTTTGAACCGATCAAAGAGAGGACTTCAGTTTCGGCGTCAAGATCGGACTTAAATCTCTTTTTGTACCATCCGGCGACGGCTTCTCTGAAAGAAAGCATTCCTTCATAAGACGGATAGCGATGGTGTGCAGGGTTTTGCACCGCCTTTTGCATGGCCCGAATAATATGGGAAGGCGTCGGGATATCGGGATCGCCAATGCTCAGGTCTATGACGTCGGCGCCCTTTTGCAGGGCATTCTGTTTCATTTTATCTATCGATGCGAACAGATATGGCGGAAGATGCTTGATCCTTGAGGCTAATTCGACGGAAATCTTCTGTTTCAAACCGACCCCCTGTTTTTTGTTTGCTATATTATATACTATAATTGTATATACTGATAAAAAATAGCCCTTCCGGGAATTGTGCGTGTAGAAAAGGGATGCATAACCACAGGAATGTCGAAAGAAACAAAAAATAAAGTTTCGGCAGTAACCGGATTGAAGATTCTTTAAAAAAGATAACGTCCGCGACAAAAAAATAGGGGCACTGAAAGTTCTTCAGTGCCCCTATCCATATTTCAAGAGAAATTATTTCTTCTCTGTCTTTACGGGCTCGGCCTTTTTATCCATCTTTGCAGGCTCGGCCTTTTTATCGGCTTTTTTCTCGGCCATCTTAATGGCAACGCTCTTTGCCGTCATCTTGCCGTCAGCCTCTGAATACTTTACTGTGACCTTATCACCAACCTTAACGTCGGCAAGGGCCTTCTTGTCTTTACCCATCATGATCTTTGTTTTGTCATCACAGGTAACGACTGTATCACCCTTCTTACCTTTTACGGTAATGGTATTGGCCTTTGCGTCAACTGCTGCAACGTCGCCGGTCACCTGCTTAACCTTTGCAGGGGCCGCCTTTTTCTCCGCCACTACAGGGGCCTTTTTCTCCGCCTTTACAGGTTCGGCTTTCTTCTCTACCGCCTTATCGGCTGCAAAGGAAAGACCTGCGAAGGAAAGAACAAAAATAAGAGATACGATAATCGCTAATGTTTTCTTCATCCAAATCACCTCCTTTCATTTTTAAATGTGCAGAAATTGTAAAACAATTTTTTTCTTTTCGCAACAACTTATTAAAGCAAAAGGCTTGCCATAAGGAAAAAGCCGATAAATCAAGGCGTATAGTCCGGGGGGTGTTCCTCTTTTAGGAAAGGCTATCCTTTTTTGGGGAACTCAGGTTGAGCTTTTCCCATCTGTACCAGAAGGTTTTATAGGTCATACCTAAAAGCTTCGCAGCCTTTGCCGCCACGCCGTTCGTCCTCTGCATTGCCTTTTTCAGAAGGTCATGCTCAAGTTCTTCAAAATTGATGCCCTCATCCGGAAGCTCAAACTCCACAAGGCTTGCACCCTGCAAAAACCTGAGTTCGCTCTTGATGTCTTTTAGGCTGATATGCTGGGTTTCACACATAATAATGGCGCGTTCGGTAACGGCTTCAAGCTGTCTGATATTGCCCGGCCAGTGATATTCCCTGAGTGCTTTCATGGCGCCGGCGTCAATGCCTTTTATTCTTTTCCCGAATTCATGGTTGTATTTCTTGATAAAGAACATCACAAGCTCGGGTATATCTTCTCTTCTCTCGCGGAGCGGCGGCAGATTTATAGTGATTACCTTCAGACGGTAGTATAGGTCTTCCCTGAAGGTTTTATTTATGATCGCCTTTTCAAGGTCTTTATTGGTTGCGGCTATAATCCGCACATTTACTTTTATGCTCTCACGGCTTCCCACTCTTCTGATCTCTTTATCCTGAAGTACGCGCAGGATTTTTGATTGCGTCAGAGCAGGAAGGTCGCCCACCTCGTCAAGGAATATCGTACCGGCGTTTGCAGCCTCGAACAACCCTATATTCCTCGAAATAGCGCCGGTAAAGGCTCCCGGTTCATGACCGAACAGCTCGCTCTCTATAAGATTTTCCGGAATGGCGGCGCAATTAACGGCTATGAAAGGCCTCGTGCGCCTTGAACTGTTATAGTGGATCGCCCTTGCCGCAAGCTCTTTCCCCGTACCGCTTTCCCCGAGTATCAGCACGTTCACGCTGCTCGACGTGACCTTTTTCATAACCTCGACCGCTTCCACCATCTTCTCCGAACTGCCGATAATCCCCTCAATAGCAAACCTGCCGAAAAGGTCCTTATGAAGACGCAGATTTTCTTTCTGCAGATTGACCCTCTCAACAGCCCTTTTTATTGTGATTAGAAGCACTTCTTTATCAAGAGGTTTGGTGAGATAGTCAAAGGCGCCTTTTTTGATCGCTTCGACTGCCGAGGAAATTGTCCCGTACGCGGTCATAACAATCGCGGTAGGTTCAAACGGCTCGTTGGGAAGGGATTCTACAAGCTCGATCCCGTCCATGCCGTCCATCTTAAGGTCGGTCAGAACGACGTCGGGCTTTATCTCTCTTATGATCTTGAGTCCGCCCTCTGCCGAGGATGCGGTATATGTCTCGTATCCTTCGTCATCGAGTATCGTCTTAAGGATATCCCTCTGCAAAGGCTCGTCATCAACAACAAGAATAAC
Source organism: Thermodesulfovibrionales bacterium (assembly GCA_041660325.1). Lineage (GTDB taxonomy): Bacteria > Nitrospirota > Thermodesulfovibrionia > Thermodesulfovibrionales > SM23-35 > DYFC01. The sequence continues at coordinate 6,364 of JBAZWR010000106.1, forward strand.
AGCCACTATCCCTCCCTGATCGGCAATGATATCGTCATAACGCTGCCCTTTCCTTCCGTGCTCTGGAAATCCGCCTTGCCGCCGTGCTCTTCAACGACCCTCTTTGTCATGGCAAGCCCAAGGCCGAGGCCGGTGATTTTTGTAGAGAAGAACGGATCAAAAAGCTTTTGCATATTCTCGTTGGAAACCCCTATGCCCGTGTCTTCAACAATAATATACGCTTCCCCGTTGGACGTCTTCGTAATCACCGTCAGGTCGCCGCCTTCGGGCATCGCCTGAAAGGCATTAAGGATGATATTAAAGATGCACGTTTTTATCAGTTCCGGATCTACCGACAGCACGGGGATCTCACCGTTCCGATACGTTATCCTAATGCCGTCTTTTTCCGCCTTGGCGCGCACAAGCTCCAATACTTCGCCGATAAGATTGCCCAGATCAATGACCTGAAGACTCAACCGCATCGGCTTCCCGTATTCAAGAAAATCTCCCACCAGTTTGTTCAGCCTCTGTATTTCATGCTTTATACTGACAATAAGGACCTCGAACTTCTCCTTATCTTCATTCCCCTGCGGCATATATTTTTTCTTGAGATGATCGATCGAAAGGCTGATGAAATTAAGCGGGTTTCTTATTTCATGTGCGATGCTTTTTGCCAATTGCGCTATCCCTGAAAGGTGTTCGGCCTCGCGCAATTTTTCTTCAAGCGCACGCTCCTCCCTGAGCTTCTGGACCATGTAATTAAAACTGTGCGTCAGTTCCCCGATTTCATCCGTTCTATCCGTTTTCAATTCTAACGACAGATCTCCGGCTGCAACAGTCCGTGCGGCGTTCACAATATTATGGATCGGTTTTGTATACATCCAGGAGAGGATTACGGCAAGGATAATGCCGATCCCGAAAACCACCGCGGTAGCGACTATCCTTTTTATTGCATGGCTCTGCATGATTTCGGAAAAGCCCTCAATATTTATCTTCAGGTGGATATAACCGTAATGCTCGTTGCCTGCAACTACCGGCAGAATGACGTTGTATACTTTGCCTTCTTTTGAAACCGGTTCGCCAAGCTCCGCCTTTATAATACGCTCCTTTTTCGTAGCTCCAAGCTGCTCGCCGATTTTCGTAAGGTTTGTGCTTGCAACAATCTCATCAGTCGGGCTGATGATCGAAATCTCTTTTACTCCCTTCGCATTGAGCTTCTTCAGATATGTCTGCAGCCTCATCTGGTCGGTGCTGCCTTTGCTCGTCACCTCTTCCACTCCGACCTGGATCGCCTTCGAAAGCTCCGCCGTCTGGCTTTCGAGTTCATTCATCAGCGCCTTTTCAGACTGTGCATATAAAAACATAAGGACGGTTATGACGGTCACGCTAAGCAGGAGCATCATCCCGATGAGTTTTTTATTCAGGGAAATGCTCATTAAATAATCTTTGATGGACATGATAGTTATTTTATATGCGATGCATATCCATTAGTCAACTGATTAACCCGGATTATTCACAAATTATTCTGATTGAACCGAGTATAGAGTATTTGCGCTCATTCTCGGTCGTTCCTCCCTGCGAGGCTTTTGCCTCTTTATTTTCACATACCTTATTTGACTATCGGCAAAAAAAACCGCTCAAATACTCTATACTCGGTTGCTGTTACCAATTTTATGAATAATCCGGGTTAATCCTGAAGGGTTTTTATTTTCTGATTTCTTCCGGTTGACAGAACTAAGGGGTAAAATGTTATTTTATAAATTCCTGTAGGCGCGTAGCTCAGTGGGAGAGCGCTTCCTTGACACGGAAGAGGTCAGGGGTTCAATACCCCTCGTGCCTACCATATTTTTCAATGAGTTACCGGCCTCTACCATTAGCATTATCCAGAATATTAATCGCTTTTACCATGTGAGAAGTGCAAGGTGAGCGTATCTGAGGGTCATAGCCGTAAAGGCGGGGTCACCCTGCCCCTATACAAATCATCCTGACATAACAATGAGTTCAGCGGCTTGGCCGTTGGAACGACTGGTTGGGCAGCCTTCTGTTTTTAACGGGCGCTGACCCTATTTTCCCATAATTTTCTTCTTCAAGTTGTCCTCTGTCAAAGGCTGCCCCCTAAGTCCCTCGTCACTGGAGAATAGCCGCAGCAGCCTTGACCTGAATGATTGACGCAGATTCTGCTATCATAGAATGTCTCAATATAAAGTGCCCAAGGATTTTCAAATTGTGAATGCATTGCCAAAAACAGCAAGCAGAAAGGTAAAGCGTGAAAATACTCCTCATTAATCCTTTTGCTTCGAACTGGATAGAAGGACTCAGGGACGATACGGAAACTGCCGTACGGCTGGCCCCAATGGGGATACTCTTTGTGGCATCCTATCTCAAGAAAAAAGGGGTTGAAGCGGATATTTATAACTGCCGCGGCAGGGCTGACAGGGGGACTGCTGATCTTATAAACAAAGTTATTTCCCTGAAACCCGATATTGTCGGATTTACAGCCACAACATCAAATTTTCCGGGTGCGTATAAGCTGGCAGCAGAGATAAATAAAGTCCTTCCTGATGTGAAGATAGTTTTCGGCGGTGTCCATGTCTCGGCATTGAGAGAAAAGATCCTGGAACAATTTCCGTTGATCGATTATCTTGTGACGGGAGAGGGCGAGATAGCCATGGCTGAACTGGCAGAGGGGAAAGATCCCGCTACAATACAGGGGATGATCTCACGCGGTGCACAGGGCATCCAATCCTGCGGGTTCCGGACTGAGCTGTGTGAACTCGATGATCTTCCATTTCCGGCATACCACAAGCTTGAAGGGTTTCCGAAATACTTTGAGCCTCCGCTTTTTAATTATCCCAGGGCCCCAAGCGCCTCAATAATTTCCAGCAGGGGCTGTCTCTACCAGTGTTCCTATTGCGACCGGTCTGTTTTTCGGAAGAGCTTCAGGTTTAATTCAGCAGAATATCTCTATGAACATATGGCGCTTCTAAAAAAAGACTTTAATGTTAAGCATATTTTTTTCTATGACGATCTCTTTACCTTTAACCGGAAAAGGGTGGAGGAGTTTTGCGGGCTGCTCCTGAAAAAGCCTTTGCAGATGACATTCAATTGTGCGGTAAGGGTAGGGCATGCTGACGATGCACTCCTCCGGACGCTTAAGGCCGCAGGCGGATGGATGGTGAGCATAGGGATGGAATCAGGAGACCAGGAACTCCTTGACAGGCATAAAGCAAAAGTGACCCTTGATCAGATAAGAGATACTGTAAAGCGGATACAGAAAAACGGCATGAGG
>JBAZWR010000107.1:0-9479 GCA_041660325.1 Thermodesulfovibrionales bacterium
CGGTCGTCATGTCATCCGCATCTGACGCTTCATAATAGGCGTCCGGAATTCCGTCGCCGTCTTTGTCCCATTCACTCTGTGCATCGGGGTTTTTGTTTTCGTTTGAATCGAAAAATCCCCCGTATTTTGCGATATCCTTCAGGATTTCCCTGCCTTTCTCCGGTCCGAAAATGTCGACTGCGTAAAAATTGATGACCTGAGTTCCTTCGATGTCTTCTCTTATATCGGAGGTATGGGATTCTTTTATCTTTTGCATCAGTCTGTTAATACTATTAATATCCGTTGCATTTCCGCTGCCTATTGTGATTATAAAGTTCTTCCTGCATCGGACTGAACCTGACGGATCATTGCAACCGCAGTCTGCGCCGCACTTGTTTTTATAGTAGTTAATTGCACTTGTGATCGCCTTATCCAAAGGCGCATTGGAATTGTTTTTGTCGGGCGTTGCCTTGTTCGATGCTATGGTATTTATCAGAACGGATATTTTATCGGTTCGGCCCGCGCACCACTCCATTTTGATATTATTATTCGGCGCATCAAAACGCATGACAGCCAAACGGGGGGCGTCGTCGTCCCATTCGCCGTCCTGATTTTCGTCTATCAGTTGCTGAATAATCCCCACCGGAGACTGATTTATTATCTCAATAACAATAGGTGCGCCTTTTGTGCTTGTTATCAACGGAAGATTACATGTACCGGTTGAAGATATCTTTAAGCCGCCATCCTCTGTCACATCGAATATACATCCGGGATAAGCGATGCTCGTCCTCGGCTCCCAGTCAGTGTTGACGCCCTTTAATTTGCCCCTTGAAGACGGGTTCGGCGAGCCCAGGCCGCCTATTAATACTTGCATAAGGATGTCATATTTGCTCATCGTCGCCCAGTTGAGCAGGCCGCCGTCATATGGCCCCGGATCCGAGCCTGAGCAGCTTGACGCCTCATAAAAATATTTGGTCGAAGCGCAATATTTCTTGTCCGTGTTGAAATAACCTTTATAATCATGCGGCCTACCGATGTCATAGTATCCCGGATACGCCTGCTGAAGCATATCGGCGGAATTGTCGAGGATGACCATAATGTTCGGCGGTGCCGTCCGTGTCACAGAGGGAGGAGCGCTGCAGTAATTTTGCATTGTCTGGGTATGAATAAGCGAAGGCACGGAAATCAGGAAGAAAAGAAATAGAATGAAGAATAATCGTTTTGTATTCATCCTGAAATATTCCTTTAACCCGAATTATTCACAAATTTTTCTGATTGAACTGAGGATAGAGTATTTGCGCTCATTCTCGGTCGTTCCTCCCTGCGAGGCTTTTGCCTCTTTATTTTCATATTACCGTATTTGACTATCGGCAAAAAAAACCGCTCAAATACTCTATCCTCAGTTAGCGGTGCTGATTTTATCAATAATCCGGATTAATAAACATACCGGTAAAGGGCCGTAGTCTCTGCCCTTGTACTTCCCGGTCCGGCTACGACCGTGTTGATCCTGTAAAAAACAGCCGATCCCTTTTTGTTGAGGAAGTCTATGCTCGATCCGGGCAGGTCGGATGCGTAAAGCCTTACAATGGTAATCGTTGCTTTGTAATCGTTAAGTCCGGGACCGGGCAGTGAGAGGTTGACCGTGCAGTTTAGCTTCCCTTCAATGACGGAACCACTCAGACAGGGAGGGTCATTGTCGATAAGCGGCAATGAAGACGCCGGTTCACCCGTCATCATCAGATTTACGGCGTCTTTCATGACTTCAACGGCTCCGTCGGCAGCCTCGGAAGCGGTTGCATACCTTTTCCCTGCGCCGGCTATTCCGGTGGAAACGATCAGAAAATAGATAGTCGCTATGATTAAGCACATTATAGCCAGGCTAATGAGGAGCGCTGCCACAAGGGCTATGCCCCTGTTCATCAGAGGTTCCTCGGCGTTACATTAATGGAAATAACTTTCCACCGGTAGTTACGCTGTCGTTCGGTCAAGGTGATATCCTTTCCGGCTACGGAGTCGCCGACGTGTATCATATCCGGACTCATTGCAGTGTCCGGATTGGAATATGTATAAAAAGGGTCATAGTTCCCGTTCTGAACAAGGATGTAAACCCTTATCTGTTTGATTATTTTTCTGAGCATTTTTGTTTCGCAGGTATCGGCTGAAGACGGGTCCCATATATCAATAACCCCGTCCTCATTCTTTGTATCGAGGCCAAAGGCAATCTGAAAATCCCTTACACAATTCATGACCGGTTGTCCTGAAACCGGGGGATCGTAATCTTTGCTTTCAGCCCTCAGCAGATTACGGGTCCCCGGAGCGCATATGGACGGAGGTGTTCCGCCGAGGGAGTATTTAATAGTATAATAAGGCAAATCGGCATTATCGGAATGCAGGCCGTATACGATAGCGCCCCTTTCTAATGAATAAGGGCTTTTAGGATATTTAAAAACAGCAGTCGCTTCTGTTCTAAGTATCTCTCTGGTAGAGGGGTCAAGATAGATCACCCGGTCGCCGTATGATATATTTTCCCTTTCATCATCCCATTGCTCGATCTGCATTGGATTGCCGCTTTTTACGTATGACCAACCCTGAGAGCTTTTCGACAATATACCGATGGCTGTACCCCTGAGTAAGAGATTATAGTCGGGGCCTTCTCCCGTAACCTGAACAGGTCGGGGGTCCACGGAGGCTTCTCCGTAATCATCGGCCAATCCGTAACCGGCCATCATGATATCCCGCTCAATAATATTCTTCGCTAACTCCGTTTCCATGCCGGATTCGGCAAGCCTGTATTCATCGGTTGAATAGCGTGTAAGATTGATATATGCCGAAAAAACCGCCGTCATTACAACTGTAAATATAGCCAGGGCGATGAGCAGTTCGACAAAGGTCGCACCTTTACAAGAACCTTCATAACCCCGCATTTCATAATGTCTTGTGTTTGTAGATAACCGCATTGTTGATATGATCTTCACCGTTATTACGGTAAGCGACGGAAATGGTGATCTGTCTGATATCTTCGCTCAACGGAGAGACATTCCATGAGATATTGAAATTTCTTTGTACATTTCTTACTGATTGGACCGGATTGGGATATTTTTTGTAATCACCTTCGTTTGGACCAAGGCATTTGTTGCCGTCATTATATTGATATGCGCCGTTATAATCCGGAGCTTCAGAGTCTTTCATTATGCCGCAGGACGCGATATCGTTAAAGGGGAGCGAAAGGAGGACCTCTGCCGTTTGGGTCGTAAGCCTGACCGAGGCGTCCCTCAGTTCATTCCCAATATTTACGCTGATCGCGCTTACCATAGCTGACGACAGAGCGAAAAACGAGACCGCGATTATTAACAGGGCGATCATCATCTCAACGAGAGAAAACCCTCTATTGTTCCCGACAGTCCTGATCATCCCAAGCACCTTCTCTTATCCTGCTGAAACTTATGCTGACGCACTTTTTCGGGGCATCGCCGAGATCCGGATTCTCTATTACAATACTCATCAACTGAAAGCCCATTTGCTTTTCTCTTGGAATGCCGTGATGATCGAATATCATTACCTTGTCCCGGGGATCTTCAAGTCGATTGCCGGCTTTGATTCTCAGTTTCAACTGTCCGGGGATATATTTCTTTCGCGGGGCCGATTCTCCCGGAAGGGCCGCCTCTTCAGAGGTATCGTCATACATGAAATTGGAATTACCGTCGTTAAACCTGAAAAGATGATATGAGTTGGCAGACTCAAACCTAACGCCGAACCCCCGTAATGCAGTCGCCGCATTATCAGGCCCCTGGGTCATAGCAGACTGTCTAAGATACTGTAAGTCGGCAAGGAGTTCTCTCGATGTGCTTTTGATGCGTTCCGTGCTGATAAAGCCGGGACCGACGGAGGCAATGGCTATTACGATGGAGATAATCACCAGCACTATCACCAGTTCGACGAGAGTTATCCCCTTGCTGTTAAGAACAGGTTTCCCCGTCATCATCCTAAAACCTCATCTCCCGATACATCGCAAAAACTTGTTAAGCACAATATAGTAAGCTAATGCTAATTATATTGCAAGTTTTTTCCGCTTTAATAAGAATCTTAGGACTAACCCGGATTATTCATAAAATTGGCAACAGCAACTGGGGATAGAGTATTTGAGCGGGGTTTTTTGAGGAGAAAGCGAAAACACTCTATCCTCAGTCCAATCAGAACAATTTGCGAATAATCCGGTATTATATATTTATTGAAATTATTTATAAATAATAGTACAATTCACTGGTTGACTTTAACATAATTTTTTTTATATCCTAATTTTCGTCAGGGATGAAAAGGCCATGAGATTATTTCCAAAAGAAATCGACTTTTTTGAGGTTTTTGACAAGGTAGCTTCAAATATCTCCCATGCAGCTACCCTGCTGGTTGCTATTATGGAACACTTTACCAACCTTGACGCCTGGGCAAAGGAAGTCCACGAGCTGGAGCAGGACGGAGACGTCTTAACCCATGATATTATCAAGAAACTGAACAAAACTTTTGTTACTCCTATCGACAGGGAGGACCTGTACGCCCTTGCTTCAACACTCGATGATATTCTCGACCTTATCTGGGCCGCAGCCGACAGACTGACCGTATTTAAACTGACGGAATCCACAAAACACGCGTTAGCCATGTCAAAAGACCTTCTAATTACCATTGAATTAGTGCACAAGGCAATCATTAAACTGAAAGAAAAAAACTACTCCCATGTCCAGGAATACTGCATCGAGATAAACAGGCTCGAAAACAGGATAGACAGGGCTTTCAGAGACGCCCTGGGTCATCTGTTCGACTCGGTAAAAGACCCTATTCTTATTATCAAGTGGAAAGAAATTTATGAGCACCTTGAAGATGCATCGGACAAATGTGAGGATGTTGCCAATATCCTTGAAGGCATAGTCCTTAAAAATGCCTGAGTCCTTCTTTTTACTCCTCTGCGTCATATTTCTTGCCGTCATTTTTGATTTCATAAACGGTTTCCACGATACGGCAAATGCCATTGCCACATCAGTATCAACCAGGGTTCTATCTCCTAAAGTTGCAGTTACAATGGCCGCTATCTTGAATATGGTCGGAGCATTGTCAGGGACTGCGGTTGCCAAGACTGTCGCGGCCGGCCTTGTGGAGGCTGTAAGTATTACACAGGTAACGATAATTTCCGCACTGATAGCTGCTATTGTGTGGGATTTAATTACCTGGTATCTGGGCCTCCCCACATCTTCAAGCCATGCGATCCTTTCAGGTATTGTGGGGGCTTCCGTGGCCACTTCAGGCATTGCCGTCGTCATCAAACATGGCGTCTATAAGGTTTTTATGGGGTTAATTCTCTCTCCGCTGATTGGATTTGTTCTGAGCCTTCTATTGATGTACTTTCTTATATGGTTGTTCAGAAGGTCAACACCGACTCTGGTCACTTCCCTTTTCGGAAGGCTTCAGATTGTTTCGGCAGCTTATATGGCCTTCAGCCATGGCAGCAACGACGCACAAAAAACAATGGGTATCATTACCATGGCCCTGGTGAGTTATTATAAACTCCCTGATTTCCATGTTCCGTTCTGGGTGATAATAATGTGTGCAACAGCAATGGCATTTGGCACGGCAGCCGGGGGCTGGAGGATTATTAAAACCCTCGGGATGAAACTCGTACATCTCAGACCTATCCACGGCTTTGCTGCCGAGACCGCAGCGGCAACGGTCATAGAAGTTGCATCCAGGATAGGGCTTCCCCTTTCAACCACTCACGTAATCTCATCTACAATCATGGGCGTAGGTGCATCAAAGAGACTGTCTGCAGTGAAGTGGGGAGTCGGCGGCAACATTGTGCTTGCGTGGATCATAACAATCCCTGCGTGCACAATACTTGCCTGGCTTATCTGCAAGGCATTGCATCTGCTCGTAAAATAAATTTCAAAATAAGTCCGGAAGGTGTTTAAAATCCTTTTTGTATAATTTCACTGCACGGTCAAGAACCTGACGCCAGAAATACAGGTCTTCTTTTAAAATAAAACGCAACGGCTTTCCGCTATAAACTTTCATAAACCTGAATAAATCTCTTTTAGTCAGACCGATGTCCATACTTGAGAAAAAAAGTCCTGACAGGTCCTTGATGATCCAGCGCCGGGGTGTATGTTTGCGGAGTTGGACCCTGTGGAGGTCAATAAGATAAAGATTAAAAGGGAATGAGGAGGGATTACTTTTAAGGTCAAGCAGGAAATGACAGATGTAGAAATCTCTATGATTGACTCCGTTCCGATGCAATATTCCTGCTATGCCGGCGACTTTCCGGATAAGAGCCGCTTTCAATCGAAAGTCCGGCGGATTATTTTTCCAGTCACTGCAGAACTCTTCCAGACTAATGGTGTTTTCGAGTTCTTCGGTAATAAGAAAGGATTCAAGCCGGACAGGGGGAACGCCTCTTTCACCGAAACCGGCTATTTTCATGGTAGCAATGCCGAGTTGTTCACATTTATTAATAGCGTTTAGTTCATTCCGGGCGCTTACTACCGGCCATTTAAGGCTGAAGATATTCTTTAGTATTTCGCCCCATCCTATTCTGCGATGGATCTTCACAAAATACCCCTTGCCGTCACTGACAAAACGCAGTGTCGTACGGTTTTTGTGTTGACGATAGACCTTGCCCTGAAGGTTTAATATCTCGTCAAAAGCGCCGGAGCCTTTAAAAAATTTACCGAGGTCCGGACAGAGTTCCATCATCCTGTTCCAGCCTTGTGTTTTGCTACCGCTTCAATAACATCGGCAGCCTTCTCAGGCATACTGAAGACATCATTCTCCGATACGTATCTGAGACCGTTCCTCTTCCATGTTTCTTTTTCCCGTGAAGTAATCATCCGTTCAAGCATTTTGTTGAATATATCCTGTCGAAACGGTGAAGGGACCAGCATGCCTGCATCAGCCTTTCTGATATGTAAGGCATAGCCGCATATATCAGTTGCAAGAACAGGTAATCCCGCAGCCATTGCTTCAATAAGCACTGTGCCGGTATTTTCAGTATAGGCGGGATGAAGCAGGAGGTCGGCGCCTGCCATAAAGCGGGGGACGTCATCGCGGCCTCCGAGGAATTGGATCTGACGGTCTATGTTCAGCCGCCGTGCAATCTTTTCAAAAGATTCAGGCTTCCCCCGGCCTATAATAAAAAGTTTTGTCTTTATCCTTAACCCTTCGGGAAGACTTGCCAATGCCGATAAAGAACGGTCCAGTCCTTTGGTTTTAAAGCCGGACCCTACCATGAGCAGCATTATCTCATCGTCACCGATAATCAGTTCGGAACGAACACTCTTTCCGATTCCCGCAATATTGCCGTGTATGACCCGATCCCCGGCGATGCCTGGCGGAAGGCTGTGAAAACGCTCTTCAGGCGTTTGGTAGTATTGGATATACTTAGCCTTTTCCATTTCGGAAATGAGAAGGATGTGTGTTCCGGCAGAAGGTTTGAATACGTATTCTTCCAATGTCAAATAAGTCCTGTATCGCGGAGAGAGGCGGTACAAAGGACCCTTTTCTTCCGCCACTCGGGCCTTATAACAAGGGTCTGCAGCATAGTAGACATCAAGCCCCTCCATCTTATTGAACCCTACTACGGCATCAAACCTCTCTTCCCGAATTAGTTGGTTCACCTTTTTTGAGAAGTTCCGGCATTTCCGGTGATTGGAGACACCCCTGACTTGTACCTGAGAAACCTCAAAACCATGAGGTTTCTCTCCTTCCCAGGCCATAGTGTATACATATATCTCATGGCTTCTGTTAAGGCAGACTTCTCCTATCCTTTTGAAATCTCGCTGGAGACCCCCGTATGGGAAATATTTAAATAAGCAAAAAGCCAGTTTCATTCTATGAATCTAAACATATTGAAAGGTCCCGAAAGCTTTCGGGAATAAAGAAACTTTTAGGTTCTCCTCGGCGAATCCGCCTGAGTGCGGACGACTCTTTAATGCACTATTATCACTGTGCGATATACATTTATCCAAAGCACATATAGGGTTAAAAGTGCCGTTAGGTGAATATGGATTATCATTTGTCGCGTTTAAAAGATTTTTTATCATGTCTGCCTTTCATTTTATGAAGGTTTAACCTATAATCTTTTCCGTCCTTTTCTAATCCATTCGTTTGTAGCATTATTTTTAACCGAGTCAAGATCAATCCGCGGCTTTATTTTATCCGTTATAAACGATTCATACTCCGGGAAGAACTCCGCCTCGACCCATTGTTCGGCTCCGAGCTGAAGTCCGAACCGGTAGAATCTTTCAAGATCCTTCCTGATTCCTTTGATATATGGAGAGGAAAACATTCTTGCCTGATCCAGGTCGATCAAAAAACATCCATATGTCCCAAGTTTTTTTTGGACCAGTATATTCGGCCATTTGAGGTCTCCGTGGACTGCGCCTGAGAGATGCCAGCGGGCAATCGTTTCAGCAAGCTGCCTGACCAATTCTTTGTTGTTAGAAACAACTCCTTTCCTGTATAAACCCGAAAGGCTCTCCGCATTATCTATAACGGAAGAGATAAAAAACGCATTCTTCCGTTTCAGAGACGATTCAATATATGTTAACGGCTCCGGCACCGGAAGCCCTTTCCTGAATAGCAGTCGATTTTTGTTCCAGAGGCGCTTTGCCCTTCCATTGAAGATAGCGTGTGTCAGGAAGTCAAGAAGTCCCCTGTAGTTGAACCGCTTTAAGAGCAGGTCACGGGGGAGGCCGAAATCGGTCCCCTTTAGGATTCCAACGGTTGTTGAAATATCATGTTTCTTCAGGATAAAGGACGCCCCGTTGTCTATGATTACATCAAGGTTTTCAGGTAGTGTAAGGTTCACGTTTTGAACGGCACTCAACATCTACGAGTTGATTTCCTTAAGCTGTTGACTGATGCCAAAAAAGAAAGTTATCATGTTTTTAATTATAACCTGAATCTTGCACTATCAACATTCAGGATGATGTTCCAACTATTATCTCTCCCCTCTTGTCTTTGAATTTTTTTGAATAGACCTTTACCCAATGAAGATCGTGCAGAAAGATGTTTTTGCTTTCAGCATTTGCATTATCCAGAAACGCGGTATCAAAGATAAAGTAAATTTTGCCCTTTTTCTTCTCAAGTGTTTTCAATTCAGCAAATGTATCGAGCTGATAGACTTCCCTGTCTATATAACAGGTTAAGGGCAAAAATCGTCTGTAGCCTATTTCATACACCATATCAACATCCGGGGGCAACAAAAGGTTTATTTCCCCGGCAATTCTTGCAGCATTAATCTCGCTTTTTGAATCCATCTGTATATCGAGATCGGTATAAATAAGAAAAAAAAGCGCGGTTATTAACGTTATATAAATGGGGATATGGGTCAATTGTACCGACTTGGATTTATAAAGGATAACAATGCCTGAAAAAAGGGCACATGTAATGAAAAACAATAACGGAAAAGAAAATTTCAGATGCAGAAAGATGACTGCGGGTATGACTGAAGCGGCTAA
>JBAZWR010000108.1:0-9397 GCA_041660325.1 Thermodesulfovibrionales bacterium
AAAAGTAACTACTTCTATATTTCTATAAGAGATTCTACAGTTCCTATCAGATGTTAGAGATGTCTTGAAGCAAGCTAATTTTCGTTATTGAATTTCTGTGAAATGCGGTCATTGTTGGCGGCGTTAAAAGGCAAGCATGCTTCCTGAAGTGTGCAGGTCAGCGTTGATCTTAACTTTTACAGGCAACCTTACAGTTCCATCGCTTAAAAATAAACATCATAAAGAAAATCACCTTCACGACATTTTCATATTCACTTCATCAGTTCTTCACAATTTTCATATTAAATAATCAAGAAAATGAAAGGAGGAGATATAGATAAAGAAATTATAGCGTATACTATAACCACTAACCTTCAAACTTAATAGGGGAGAGCGCATATGAAAGACTCAGGAAGGAAAAACGAACTTGCCGCAATTCTTATCGTATCTTTTTTTATTATTGTCTTGTCCTCCTCAATCTGCACAGCCCAAGGGATCATAATTACCTTGGAAAACACCGGCCTATCGCCCATTACTGATGCCGTCTTAGGATTTGATTTACAGCCGCTTGATCCAGGTCAGACGCTAGACGTTACGGTAGGCATCAGACCTATGGGTGCTTTTCTCCCTTCTAACATAGGTGATTTTCAGATTGGAGTAACTCCAATATCGGAGGACAACCCTCTGGCTCCGGGAGAAACGGCTTGTGTCGGGCCTCTTTACCAGCTTACCTCAGGTGACTATATTGAACTCGAGGGAGTTTCATCATTCGGAAACGGTTTTGGTCCCCCCGGATTTTTTGAACTCATACCTGATGTGACAACTTTACCATTTGATCTTCATCATTATATCGAATGGGGGCAGCTTGCAGGTGTCTTCCGATTTTTGTCATCAGTTCCTGATAGTTGTAAGACAGGCTATTCTCCACCCTTCGGGATTATGAGAATTAATGCAGGTGCAGTACTTACTACATCAACCTCCGTAGACCTTTCTTTCAGTTGTTATCCTACTGTGGGGTATAGCTGTCAAGAGATGCAGTTCAGCAACGATAACATAAACTGGTCGGCCCCGGAACCTTATACGAGGAATAGAACATGGATTTTATTACCAGGAGATGGAGAAAAGACTGTTTATGTAAAATTCAAAGATAATAGTGGCAACTGGTCTAACGCTTATAGCGACACGATTATTATAGGTACTCTTACACCTAATGGGGGTGAGAGTATTCCCTCCGGCTCAATCTATGCCATTCACTGGGTAGCTCCTTCTAATGCAGTTGGGTTTGACCTGGAGTATTCAATCAATAATGGTTCAACATGGAAGACTATAGCAAAGAAAGTAAGCGGAACGAGTTATGACTGGCATGTTCCTATTCCGTCAAATAACAAAACGAGTTGTCTTGTCAAGGTAATAGGTTTTGATTCTTCAGGAAGTGAAGTAGGCGAAGATATATCAGATTCTGCATTTACCATAGAGGTAGTAAAGGTAACATCACCTGCCGGAGGGGAGATACTAAAATCAGGTAATACCTGGGCAATCACATGGCGGACTAATGGGACGATAAGACACGTGACAAGTGTAAAACTCTTTTACAGCATAAATGGCGGTGCTTCTTGGAAAACGATAAAGACTGTTAAAAGAAACCCGGGTAGTTATAACTGGACAGTGCCGAACGTAACAAGTAGCAGTTGCAAAGTAAAGGTGATTCTGAAGGATTCAGGCGGAGCCACAGCGGGCAATAGTGTAAGTGATGGTTTATTTACGATTCAGCCATAAGGGTTAAACAATAAATGGGGCTGAGAGAATATCAGCCCCATTTTCTTATCTATTAGTTTTTTGTATAAGCTTCACACACGTAACGATGCGTTGACTTGAAACAGAAATAATTAAATTTTGATATGGGGTAATGCACTCTCTTTGTAGGTGTCATTGACAAAAATAGGGTGTTCCCTTCGGGACGAAAGATGCAAAATGAAAAATTCGTATCACGAAGGCAAAACTACTTCCTGAAAGAAAGTTTTAAATATCTATTTCTATGGTGATTATTTCATCAGATAATCTACATAATTAATATAAAATTATATCCATAAATCTTCATATTTTATTCATAGTTCCTTCGTAACATCTTCATATTTTTCTTTTATACTTTAAATATAGAAAAACACTTTCTCATTTTTTAGGCAGCCAGTAGCCCTCCTACTGGCTGCCAACCTCCAAACCAAAAAATATGAGATGTCCTTCCTGAAATTAACACCTATGCTATACTTTCCTAAGCTATATGTTTTATGGGATAATTTATAGTAATTGTTTCTTCGAATGGATACTAAATTATCAATAGTAGCGCGAGAATTTCAACATAAAGCTTCGCTCCTAAGTGCAATCTCTTTGATAATTCACAAATTATCGGATAGGTCCTAAAGGCGTGAGTGCAGATAAAAATAAATATCAACTCCTGAACACTCCAGTCAGAGTCTTGCAGAACCTGAGAGACTCTGCGCAAAGGATGTCGAAAATTGACAAGCTTTTGGGAGAAGAACCTGAATAAAGGTAAGTGTTGCATTGGGATGGAGAGTTCTCTGCGTAATACCTTCTTCCTGTTACAAACGGAATCAAACCATGATATAATTGTGCTTATTACAACCGCAAATCATTGAACAATACGGAGGTATATTTTTTTCAATCGACTATTATAGAGACGCGGCAGTTTTATAATGACGCTGTGATGGAATATAACTATGCGCGCGGAACCTTTCCGGCCGGACTTTTTGCAAATATCTTCGGGTTCAGCCGGGCCAGCTTATTTTCGATGGAAGATGCAACAGATAAAGAATTACCAAAAACGGCTTTTTTAATATGTGACCAGTCTGTGACTTCTCTTATCTTATTGTGTAGAATATGGCCGGCATATGAATATTGCTAGTAAATCAACAAAAGGAGGAGATAATAAGTAAATTTTCTTTTTCATAACTTAAATTTTAGGGAGGATGGAAAGATGAAAAAACAAACAGCAGTGATAGGCTTTTTGACAATGCTTTGTTTTCTATTGGTCATATGGTTACCATGTCAAGCAGCAGACCATAATATTTATGCATGCAAAAATAACAAAACAGAAAAGCCCCGTTTCGTTAACTCCCCCACTCAATGCAAAAAAACAGAACATTTGGTCACACTGACCCCGGAAAAGGTATCTAACTATATTGAGTTTGGAAGTCTTAATAACGGTTCTGTTAATGTTAGTTCAACCTGGACCAAACTTAATACAACATCAACATCACATTCATTTACGAAAAGCCAGGGTGACACAACGATTGAGGTCCATGTTAATTCGAGATTTGAGGTAGGTACTTTCGGTAGCGGCACTTTCGGAATCAAATTTCAAATAAGAATTGATGATGATATTCTCCCGGACTTTGGAAACAATGGGTCTATTAGAACGCCTGATACTGCAGAATTGCAGTCGATTTATGCCGTTTTTCAAGGTTTGGCAGCCGGGCCCCATACCGTAAGTTTATGGGCCAGTCCTAACGGCGGGAGCAGCACATCTGTTGGAGTAGATCCGGGAGGATGGGAAGGAACTATTATTGTAAAAGAAAACTGAATATAGGTGAGAGTAAAAGATTAACCGTGTAAAATCAGGGTGAGATCAGAAACCTGCTCCCGCAAGTATGGGGGAGCAGGGCAGGCTTTATTAAACTAACGAAGCATTGCACCAATCCAATTTGAACTTAAACCATTACCCGTAGCATAAGCTTCAAATGAATCCCTAAAGGTAAGACGAGTAAAATTAAAAAGAAGATTTAAATCGGAGTAAAAAGCGAAAGACCCATCAGGAAAAGACTCGAAACAATAATGACTTATAGCCATAATATAATACCTTTCTTTAAGTAGGGCGCTTTCCCATAAACATAACCCCCGATACATATATTTTGCTAAATAACTGAACCTATTATTTAACATAATATATCTTATCAGACATTATGTATAAACATGCTTTGTTAATAACATGTTACTAATCCTGTTTAAAACACTGTCTTTTCTATGATTAGTATGGGATCAAGCGCATTTGATTAGGATTTAGGCAAGATAAATTATGAGCGTTTATAATAAGTTATGACTCATCTATCGGAGTTCCCAGCAAAACAAAACCATCTGCCTGTGTAACTCTAATGTTCATGCATGTTTTTTTCGTTGCTCCGCATGCGGATGTCAATATTTTGAGGTAATTACTGGATGTGCCGAGGCATGAAGTATCATCATGCTTGTCCTCTACGACTATTTCGAGGGTTCTGCCGATCTGTGACGACATATAGGATATTTTTTTGACCTGATTAAGTTCATTGAGTTCGATGGATCGCCTTTTCTTTTCACTATCGGCAACCCGGTTTTTCATTTGCGCTGCTAAAGTTTTCGGCCTTGGAGAAAACGGAAAGATATGCATATACGATACCGGAAGTTGCTCTATTAATTTCTTTGTATTTGAAAATTCTATTATGCCTTCGCCTGGAAATCCTACAATAACATCAGCGCCAAGGCATATATCCGGTATACGACTTAAAATTTTCTCAACGGTAGATATAAATTCGCTTGAACTATATGTCCTGTTCATCAATTTCAGTATTGTGTCGTCACCGCTCTGGAGCGGGAGGTGTATGTGTCTGCATATGCGTTCGGATTGCAGAAGCTCAATCAATTCATTGTCAACCTCTTTTACTTCCAAAGAGCTGAGTCTTATTCGATGAATATTTGTTTCTTTCAGGATAGCTTTAATAAGATTTGAAAGTTTTAATTGTGGGTTAAAATCATAACCGTACGAGCCGAGATGTATGCCGGTCAAGACTATTTCCTGAAAGCCTGATTCAACAAAGCCCTTAATATGTCTTAAGATAGTTTTCGGCTCTACGCTGCGTGATTTTCCCCTTGCCAAAGGCACAATGCAATATGAACAGGAATAGTCGCACCCGTCCTGAACCTTTACATGAGGTCTTGATCTCGAGGAATAACTTATATCATTACATGATGTTATACTGAATAACGCATTGATATGATGTATTTTATTAGCATTATGCACGATTTCGATATTACTATCTATCTTAGCTATATCCTCTGCGTGTAGCTGTGAGTAACAGCCGGTCACAATTACCTTTGCGGCTGACCTGACAGCCCTCCGTATCAACTGTCTTGACTGATAATCGCTCTTTGCAGTAACGGAACAGGTATTGATAATGCAATAATCAGGCTTTTCGGACAGACCTACGATTGAAAAACCATGGCTCTTCAGATTCCCTTCAATGAGTTCGCTTTCAGACTGGTTTACCCTGCATCCAAGGGTGAGTATGGCAGCTTTCATTACCCGACTAATTTCCCTTCGAGGGAATGTCTTCTTCCTTTTATTATCTCAACATCCACAAGAGCGCCCTTTATTATATCGTCAGCCCATATATCTACGATTTTATTCGTCCTTGTTCTGCCGGTTAAATTTCCGTTACCGTTTTCTGACGGACCTTCAATAAGCACTTCCCGAATAGCGCCTACGAGCGCATTGTTTTTCTTTTCCGTTATCGTGTCTTGTAAGCCTAAAATCTCGTATAGTCTTTCGGATTTCATTTCTTCAGTCAGATTTTCTTGCATTTTTGCCGCTTTTGTTCCGGGTCTGGGCGAGAATTTGAAAGCAAAGGTCCCGTCAAACTCAATTTCGCGTAACGCTTTTAACGTAAGCCTATGGTCTTCATCCGTCTCTCCCGGAAATCCGGCGATTATGTCTGATGTTATAGAAATATCGGGAATTTTAGCTCTCAGCGCTGCGACTTTTTCTATATAGTCCTCAAAGGAATAGCGTCTGTTCATCATTTTCAGAATAGCAGTTGAGCCTGATTGCAACGGGAGATGGATGTGCTCGCAAATTTTTGGTAATTCCTTAATAGCATTGATGAGGGCAGTTGAAAGGTCCTTGGGATGGGAGGTGACAAAGCGTATCCTCTCAATCCCCCCTACTCCGTCAAGTTTATGCAGCAAACCGGGAAAATCAACATCACTTTCATATGAATTAACATTCTGCCCGAGCAGCGTTATTTCTCTATACCCTTCTTCCGCAAGTTTAGAGACCTCTGCAACTATATGTTCACTCGGCCTTGAACGTTCTCTGCCGCGAGTATATGGAACAACGCAGTAGCTGCAGAAGTTATCGCATCCGTACATGATAGTTACCCATGCGCTGATACCCACGGACCTTCTTGCAGGAAGGTCTTCTATTGCGATCAAAGGATTTTCTTCTATCGCCACGGGGACATAACCATCCGCAACAAAATGCTTAAGCGCCCTGATATTTTGGGGTCCGAATACAAAATCCACATGGGGCGCCCTTTTGAATATGTTCTTTCCCTCCTGTTGCGCAATACAACCTGCGACGGCTATTTTAAGGCGCGGATTTAAGTTCTTGTATGATTTTATCCTGCCGAGTTCGCTGTAAAACTTCTGCTCCGCCTTTTGTCTGATGCTGCATGTATTAAATATAATAAGGTCGGCGGACCGCGGATTATCGGTCTGCAGGAAACCTTCCGGTTCCAGAACGCCGAGTATTTTCTCGGAATCGTGGACATTCATCTGACAGCCGAACGTATGGATATAAACTTTTTTTCCCATTCCGCCTTTCAAGCTAAAAACAGCAGTTCATTTACCACTGAGGCACAGAGAAAACAATGGGTTATCGAATAATTTTGTTTCACCACCAAGGTGAAGGATGCATACCGGCCTTTTCTCTTACTTTTCAACTCTGTGCCTCCGTGTCTCTGTGGTTAACTGCTTTTCTATGTTTAAGTTATACCGATGAGTAAATATAAAAACGAAGGTTTCTTGAAATATTAACCCTCATATTCTATTATAAAACATGCTTGGAACATTACTCAGTAAATTCTTCGGAACAAAAAACGACCGTGAATTGAAGAGACTCTGGCCTATCATTGAACAGGTCAACTCCTTTGAATCAAATATTTCCGGCCTTTCGGAAGACGGTTTGAAAAGAAAAACGGAAGACTTCAGAAGAAGTCTTGAGGCAGGCAAATCGCTTGATGAAATACTCCCGGAGGCTTTTGCCGTCGTCCGTGAAGTGTCAAAGCGGATAATGCACATGAGACATTTCGACGTGCAGATACTCGGCGGCGCGGTGCTTCATGAAGGGAAGATCTCGGAGATGAAGACCGGCGAAGGAAAAACTCTGGTTGCGACACTTCCCGTTTATTTGAACGCTATTGAAGGGAAAGGAGTCCATGTTGTAACGGTCAATGATTATCTCGCAAAAAGGGACACCCAGTGGATGGGGCCGATCTATTATTTTCTCGGTCTTTCCATCGGCGTCGCCCAGCATGACTCCTCGTTCCTTTATGATCCCGCGTATTATTCCACCGACAAAAGGATGGACTTTCTCAAGCCCTGCACAAGACAGGAGGCATATGCCGCAGACATTACGTATGGGACAAACAACGAATTCGGTTTTGATTATCTCAGGGACAACATGAAATATGACATCTCCGACTACTGTCAGAGAGAATTAAACTATGCCATCGTTGACGAGGTTGACAGCATCCTTATCGACGAGGCCAGGACGCCTTTGATTATCTCAGGCCCTTCCGAGGAGTCGACCGATAAGTATTACAGGATAGACAAAATCATCCCGCGACTTCAAAAAGATGTTGACTACACAATAGATGAAAAGGCGAAGACCGCGATTCTGACAGAGGAAGGGAATATTAAAGTCGAACGTTTGCTCGGGGCAGGCAATCTGTATGATCCGGCAAATATCGAACTGGTCCATCATGTGCTTCAGGCATTAAAGGCGCATGCTATTTTCAGGAGAGATGTTGATTATGTCGTTAAAGACGGTGAAGTTCTCATTGTCGATGAATTCACCGGCAGGCTCATGCCGGGGAGACGCTGGTCCGACGGGCTTCATCAGGCCGTCGAAGCAAAAGAAGACGTTAAAATAGAAAGCGAAAACCAGACCCTTGCAACCATCACTTTCCAGAACTATTTCAGGATGTACGGTAAGCTTGCCGGAATGACCGGGACCGCCGATACGGAGGCTGAGGAATTTGCTAAAATATACAATCTGGAAGTTATTGTTATGCCTACCAACATGGCCATGATAAGAAACGATTATCCCGACACTATTTATAAAAACGAAACAGGGAAATTCAATGCGGTCATTAATGAAATAGATGAACTACATAAAAAAGGCCAGCCCATACTTGTTGGGACCATATCCATAGAAAAATCGGAAGTCCTCAGCATGCTTTTAAAAAAGAGGGGCATTCCCCATTCCGTTCTGAACGCCAAATATCACGAAAAAGAAGCCGAGATCATCGCCCAGGCCGGAAGATGCGGTTTTGTCACTATTGCGACCAACATGGCCGGAAGAGGCACCGATATCGTACTCGGCGGCAATCCCGAAGGTCTTGCCCGGGAACTTTTAAAAGATAAACCTGACTATACGGAAGAAGACTGGAACCGCTCCCTTTCCAAAGCCGTGGAAATCTGCAAAAAAGACCGTGAAAATGTTTTGTCCGCCGGAGGACTTCATATACTGGGGACTGAGAGGCACGAGGCGCGAAGGATCGATAATCAGTTAAGAGGTCGTTCAGGAAGACAGGGAGACGCCGGATCCTCGAGATTTTATCTTTCTCTTGAAGATGACCTTATGAGGATCTTTGGCTCCGACAGGATTTCCGGACTTATGGGCAAGCTCGGCATGGATGAAGACATGCCGATAGAAAACAAGATGGTCTCAAAAGCGATTGAAAATGCCCAGAAAAAAGTCGAGGCCCACAACTTTGATATCAGGAAGCATCTGATCGAGTATGACGATGTAATGAACAAACAGAGATCGGAGATATATTCTTTCAGAAAGGAAATATTGAAGGGCGAAAACCTGAGAGAGCGTATCGACGGCATGGTCGAAGACGTTATTGATGAGCTTCTCCTTATCTATTGTCCTGAAGACAAATATTTTGAAGAATGGGACATCAAAGGGTTAAAAGACGCATTTTACGGAGTATTTTCCCTGTTGCCTGACATCCCATCAATGGGAAGGGATGCGATGAAAGAATTCCTCCTTTCAGAGGTCAGGAAGGCATATGAAAGGAAAGAAACCGAGGCCGGAAGCGACGTTATCAAATACCTCGAAAGGGTCATACTCCTTCAGGTCATTGATACACAATGGAAAGACCATCTGCTCGGTATGGACCATCTGAAGGAAGGGATAGGGCTCAGGGGATATGGACAGAAAGACCCTCTGGTGGAATATAAGAAAGAGGCTTTTGATGTATTTGCGGATATGTCATCAAGGATATCCACGGAAGTCATCAGCAGACTCTTCAAGATCCAGATTCAGGCAAAAGAATCCATAAAAGAGCCGGCAAAGCAGCAA
>JBAZWR010000109.1:0-9397 GCA_041660325.1 Thermodesulfovibrionales bacterium
GAAAAGCGTATCGAGGTCCGCGCGGCAGGAAGCGGTTGAGAATGAAGTTACGTCGCTGCTTTTGGAGAAAGGAATCCGGTCGATAGTAATCAAGGGAAATCGGCTTGCAAATGAGATATTTCAGGATCCGAACTGCAGGGTTTCATCGGACATTGATATCCTCATCCCGAGAGTTGATGCAGAAAAGGTTGACCGTATCCTTCGGGAACGAGGATATCAGGGCGATGCCGTTGCTCCCGTAAAATATTGTCTTTCCCGCATCCATCATGCGATATACCATCATCCCGGCAATAATATGCTTGTAGAGATCCACTGGCACTTTGGCGTTCCCTATTTCTTCAGACTGACGTCGGATGAGATATGGCGGGAAGTCGCGAATGATTCGGGCGCGATGATGTTATCGCCTGAGATGACGCTTGTCATGCTTCTGATACACCATCATTCGCACTCATTCAGGGAGTTGAAGATACTCGTTGATATACTGTGGACTCTTTACAGATATGAAAGTGTTATAGACTGGCGGCATTTTGCGATGAAGATCAGAAAGGCCGGTCTTGTGAAAACAACTTTGATTTCACTGCATCAGATAAAGACCCTGTGGAAGGAAGCTCCGGATGATTTAAAATCTTTCCGGGCTTTGGAGCGGGAAATCAACAATACAGGGTATAGTATTCCTTCAATTGTTTTATCATATTTCCGGATGGATATTAATGAAGACAAAGCACGAAATATATATAAGGACAAGCTTATAGCGCGGTTTGTTCTTGACAGTCGGTCCGATATCCTCTTATCTTTTCCGAAGACTCTATTTCCCGTCCCGGAGGCAATCAGAGAACTCTACCGGGACGGAAGGAATTGGACATTGCCGTTGAACTACCTGAAATTTATAACATGGCGTGTGAAAGAATGGATGGGGAAAAGCTGCATATAGCTCATGGCTGCAATGAGCTGTGTGCTATTAACATATGTTAAAACGATTGTTTGATATTGCCTTATCTTCCATGGGCCTAATAGGTTCCGCGCCTTTATGGCTTTTTTTCTCGTTGGCAATTGTAATCGAAGACGGACTGCCCATATTCTATTCACAGGAACTGGTAGGGAAAGGCGGCAGGATCTTCCGGGTCATAAAATTCCGTTCTATGATAAAGGATGCGGAGAAGGCGACCGGGCCTGTGCAGGCTGTGGAGAACGACCCGAGGGTTACGAAGGTTGGGAGGATCCTCAGAAAGACGGCTATGGACGAACTTCCGCAGCTCGTCAATATTTTTAAAGGAGATATGAGTTTTGTCGGACCGAGATCATTGCGGCCCAGGGAAAAGGAAGTCCATGGAAGCGGCGACAGTACGGCGATCGAGGATGTTCCCGGCTATTATGAACGGTTGAAAGTGCGGCCCGGATTGACCGGTATCGCTCAGGTTTATCTTCCCTCGGATGCTCCCCGGTGGCGGAAGTTTGAATATGATATTATGTACATTCAAAAACAGTCCTTCCTATATGACCTCGAACTAATTCTCCTTTCCTTCTGGATAACCTTCAGGGGAAAATGGGAATCCCGCCAGAAGAAGTTCTGATCAAAATGGAATTTTTCGGTGAAGACCTTTCAGACATCAAATCACTCGGCATCAGACATAATCTATTTCCGCAGAGATAAAACTGATGCAAAAGGCTATAATAGATTGATTGGAAATTGATGCAGTTCAGGAGAAAAAAATGTCTAAAAAGGCTTTGGTGACGGGGATTACGGGGCAGGACGGTTCTTATCTGACGGAGCTTCTTCTGTCAAAAGGCTATGAAGTGCACGGCCTGATCCGGAGGGCGAGCACGTTCAACACGGGAAGGATAGACCATATATATACCGACCCGCATATGCCGGGCACGAGGTTGTTTCTGCACAACGGCGACCTCTCCGATTCGGGCCAGCTTGTTAATCTGGTTTATAACATCCGGCCCGATGAAATATACCACCTGGGAGCTCAGAGTCATGTGCGGGTGAGTTTCGATATGCCCGAATATACCGGTGACATAACAGCGCTCGGAACAACGAGGCTGCTTGAAGCGATCAGGCGGAGCGGGATAAAGTCGAGATTCTACCAGGCTTCCTCATCGGAAATGTTCGGCGCTGCGCCTCCTCCCCAGGACGAAAACACCGCTTTTTGTCCCCGCAGCCCCTATGCAGCGGCAAAGGTTTATGCCTACTGGATGGTGGTCAACTACCGGGAAGGATATAAAATGTTCGCGTGCAATGGGGTCCTTTTCAACCATGAATCACCACGCAGGGGAGAAACTTTTGTTACCCGGAAAATAACGAGGGCTATAGCAAATATGCTAAAGGGGAAACAGAGGAAACTCTATCTTGGAAATATCAACGCAAAGAGAGACTGGGGGTTTGCTCCCGAGTACGTTGAAATGATGTGGCTGATGCTTCAGCAGGATGAGCCGGATGATTATGCCGTCGGTACGGGAGAAAGCCGTTCGGTGAAAGATTTTCTGGAAAAAGTTTTTAACTATGTCGGAATCGAAATAGAGTGGAGAGGAGAAGGTATTGACAGAAAAGGAATTGTCAGGTCACTGTCCTCTGCTTTAAACCCTGCCTTGAAAGTCGGGGATGTAATAATAGAGATCGATCCCAGATATTTCCGACCCACCGAAGTCGACTTTCTGCAGGCCGATATCTCAAAGGCCCGGCGGAAACTCGGATGGGCGCCGAGGACTACTTTTGATGAACTGGTAAAGATAATGGTCGATTATGATATGAAGCTTATAGGGTTAGACCCTGTCGGTGAAGGCATCAGGATATGTGAGAAGAAAGGTTTTTCTTACACCAACCATGATTTTTCGCTTTATGAGAAGATACGGGAAAGGTGCTGAAATAGAGAAGAGGTCGGGGATATGGATAGAAATTCAAAGATATACGTAGCCGGTCATCGCGGTCTTGTCGGTTCCGCAATTCTGAGGAAACTGCAGGCTGAAGGGTTTAAAGATATTATCCTCAGGACGAGCAAAGAACTTGATCTGACCCGCCAGTCCGAAGTGGAGATATTTTTTCAAAAAGAGCGGCCCGAATATGTTTTTCTTGCCGCTGCAAAAGTCGGCGGGATACTTGCAAATAGCACCTATCCGGCTGAGTTCATATACGGTAATATCATGATAGAAGCAAACTTCATCCACAGTGCATACCTTTCCGGAGTTAAAAAACTTCTGTTCCTGGGGAGTTCCTGCATTTATCCCCGCAACTGTGCCCAGCCGATGAAGGAAGAATATCTCCTGTCCGGCTATCTGGAGAAAACGAACGAGCCCTATGCCGTTGCCAAGATCGCCGGGATAAAGATGTGCGAGTCGTATAACAGGCAGTACGGGTCAAACTTTATTTCGGTTATGCCGACTAACCTTTATGGTCCCGGTGACAACTTTGATCTGCAGGATTCCCACGTCATACCGGCGCTTCTCCGGAAGTTTCATGAGGCAAAGGTGCATGGAAGCAAATCCGTCGAGGTATGGGGCACGGGAAGCCCGTTCAGGGAGTTCCTGCATGTGGACGACCTTGCAGACGCCTGTGTTTTTCTCATGAAGAATTATCATGGCAGCGAAATCATAAACATAGGCACGGGAATTGATTTGACCATCAGAGAACTTGCCGTGATGATAAAAGATGTTGTCGGCTATAATGGCGAAATCTTCTGGGACAGAGCCAAACCCGATGGAACGCCCCGCAAGCTTCTTGATATAAGCAGGATAGCGGCTCTCGGCTGGCAGCCCCGCATATCTTTAAGGGACGGGTTGAGAAGCACATACGAGTGGTATGTTAACCTTGCACAAACGGCAGGGCAGACACGATGAAAAGTCTTCTAATGCGACAAAGGACTATATTCTGAACACATAAATGCACATCTAAACTGGAGTGTCTTTCTGAAAAAGGCCGTAGCTCGGCATTAAAGTACATTAAGGGGTCGCTACAAGACCTTTTCATCGCATCAGCCCTGCCGTTTGCAATAAGTTTTTACAACTCGTTAATTAACGATGGTAAATGCATAGAGATATAAAAAACTTTTTGCTCTATTGGCTTCCGCCGTTGCTCTGGATGGTATTTATATCCCCTGCTAATAAAAGACTGAGTTCGGAATATACATCCCATTTGCTTGTCCCCATAATAAAGTTTTTTCTTCCTCATGCCGCTGAAGCCTCTGTGGCAGCCGTGCATATTTTTATACGGAAGCTTACCCACTTCTTCAACTACGCCTTCCTCGCCGTTCTTTTATTCAGGGCTTCCCGTGAAGGGAAAAAGATATGGAAGTGGAAATGGATTTTTTCAGCCGGTCTTATCGCCGTCTGCTACGGATTGCTTGACGAGGGCGTTCAGACCATCATGCCGTCAAGAACAGGTTCTATTTATGACTGGCTGATAGATTCAACCGGGGTTGTCTTCTCGCTGGGCATCCTTTCTCTGAAAGCAGGGAGAGTAAAGTCGACTTAAAGTCGCCAGGGACAGGTAGGACTTTTTGTCGGGTGAGAGGAGGGCCAGTCCTTTTTGTTCGAAGCCGTTCAGTATGCCGGCAACTTCTTCAGGTGTAAGACCGAGTTTTTTTGAAATACCGTTTACCGACTGGATTGTTTCCACGGCAGACAGATAGACTTCATCTTCAGGAGAATGCATGTTGTAAGCGGTTCCGACTCCGTCACGGCTTACCGTAATCAAAAGGCCGTCTTTTGTTTTTTCAAAAACCATAAAGTTATCATCCCGCTTTTTTCCTTTAATCTCTTCCACCTTTTTTCTAATGACCTCGGACATCCTGAATTGTTCTTCATCATTACCGAACAGATACGGGTACGGATAGTTGGAGTAGGACGGCAGGGTGAATTCTTCAAATATGAAGGAGAAGATGTTTTCGTTCTGTTTTTGAAGGCCGTATTGTTCAGGATTCAAAAATACGGGGCAGTCCGTAGGCAGATAGAATTCTCCGGGGAATATCTGGATATTATCAGAAAGAAGCAAGTGGGCGATCATGTCCAGTACCCTTATGTTTTCAGTCAGATGTTCATACGTCATATTTGGATAGCAGGTGAAGAGGTTGAATTGCAAGGGCACGTTCAGTTCCGCAGCGGCCTTGATGACCTCGACATTTTTGAGCATGGTTACGCCCTTATTCATTAATTTCAGCAAGCCGTCGCTGAAAGTCTCTATGCCGATCTGGAAGTTCGATACCCAGCTGCCGAAATGAAGGATTGCTTCCAGCACTTCCCTGTCCATCCGTTCGGCCCTGAATTCCGCATAATGGAAATTCAGGTTTTTCCCGTCAAGGTAACGGGAGATATCAATGATTACTCTCTTGTCCTTCAGTGCGTCTGAATCAAGTATGAAAAAATTAGTCAATTCCTCTGAAATACCTCTGTAGTGTTCAAACTCCTCCCTTAATCGTTCTGCCGTCTTGGTCTGACACTTTATGTTGTATGATTCATCGGGACAGAAGGTGCATCTCTTCCACGGGCATCCCCTGCCGAATTCTATCGGGAGGATGATCTCATAAAAAGCCAGAGGGAATTCTTCGAAATTGTACTGAGGGAAGGGCAGAGAGTTTATGGAGAGATTTGGTTTATCCTCAGATTTTTGTATGCTGCCATCCTTGTCCCTGAAGACAAGATTGTAAAGATTGCTTTTCCCGTCATCGAGGTGCTCCAGCAGGCTCTCTATAGTCACCTCGCATTCACTAACCCCCACATAATCAACGCAGTCCATGTTTTTCAGCAGGTCATAGGCAAGCGTTCCTGAACAGTCCTTCCCTCCAAGAACAGTGCGGACATCGGGATATGTCTTTTTTATCCATGAACAGAGGAGCAGGGAACTGCTTAATTGATAATGGGAGCAACTGAAGCCGACAAGTTTCGTATCTTTCAAGTAAGGCGAAAGTTTCAGGAATGCAGATTCTGCAAATGTTTTGGCAATCCCCCTCATGGTCTCAAATTCATCGAGTGTCAACCCCATGGTATCAAGACGATCCCTGAAGAGGTTCTCCGATTTTGCATATGCATCCTGGAACAGAAGAGACGCAAAGACATAGTCCAGTCCCATATATTCGATGCCGACCTGTTCTGACTGATTAAGGAACTTTTTCCACAACTCAGGTCTGATATGCCTTAGATAAGGCAGGAAATCCAGGTGAAAGTGAAAGGACTTTGTGTTCCTCCCCTTTTCCGTCAACAGAGCCTGCATGATGCCGAGGTTGATGTTAGGTGTGTTGGCGAACCACCGTGAGATAAATCTTGAATAGGGCATAGAAACAAAAAGAAAATCCATAACGTTTTATTATAACCTCCCCATCCCCTCCTTGCAAAGAAGGGTATTTTTTACGTGCTGATTTAACTCGCATTATTGCTTTACTTAAACAATGCAATTAAACCATCGAAGAAACTGCGAATATCCAAAATAAATTTATTTTTCGATACAATAGTGTACTTATATAGATGTATTACCAAAATATTTTTATGCAATTCCCATGAACTATCTTTTAAAGATTTATCGAGTTAAATAAATTTATTTTGGACGTTCGCAGTTTTTGGGTTTATAATTTAAGAACCGGCAATGAAAGATAAAAAGAAAAATAAAACGGGATCCGTCCATACCGGCAGGCTTAACTTTCCCGTGGACGTTAAGGTCCACCCCTGGCTTCCCATGCTTATTGACGCCTATTGCATAATAGACAGGGGAATTGCAGAGGCCCTGAAACTTGAGGCGGGGAAGGGCAGAAAACTCGCCTGTTCCAAAGGTTGTTCAAGCTGCTGCAAGACCCATCAGACCATTCCCGTATATCCGCTGGAACTGGTGGGCCTTTCATGGTATGTGACCGAGAAACTAAATGGTCCCGTTCGCGGGATACTTAAGACCCGTCTCAGAGAGTACAAGGAAAATGACGCCTGTCCTTTTCTGATCGACGCCGCCTGTTCGGTCCATGCGATGAGACCGGCCGCCTGCAGACAATTTAATGTCTTCGGAAGTCCGTGTGCGGAGGGCGAAGACCCTTATTATACCCGCAGGGAAGACGTCCTTACACCGATTAAAAAGTATATAGACCGCGCCTTCTTCATCATGCTCCCTTTTTACGGCGTTCGGGAAGAACCGGAAAGGTGGAAGATTATCGAAACAGGCTATGTCCATCATGTCGTCAAACTCCTTCAAAACTGCAACTGGCAAAGCCTTGCGGACAAGATGGAGGACTTTGATGGAAGAACGGTTTAATGGTTATATCGTTATCGGGTCAACGTCAATTCTTATTTTAACTTCCTTTGTATTTCTGAACGCCTTCAGGAAAATTTTGGCTGCTGCATGGAGACTCCCTCGGATGGCGGACTTGAGGAGCAGTTTGAATTCATTTCCGCCGCTTTTATTTTTTGCCGCATACGGGCCGAGTATCTGAATATCACCGGCTATTTTATCAGAGATATCCGTTAGTTCTTTTGAAAGCTCTCTTTTGCTTGTAAATTTAATCAGTAAGAGCCTTGAATAAGGAGGGTAATTAAGTTCTTTGCGCCTTTGGTTTTCTTCCTTCACGAAAGAGAGATAATCATAATTTTTCAGGCATCGATAGAGATAATTCTGCGGCATTCGTGTCTGTATAAAGATTTCCCCGCCCGGATCGAGCATCTCAATAATCGACGATATTTCCTGATATGCCTTTTCAGGCGATCTGAAGTCGGGGATGTTCATAAAAAGGTCTGCATTCAGGACGGCGGCCATGGAAAATTTCCCGGAGAAGGCAAGCCTTCCGGTCATTAATTTGGTGCCTATAATGACCCTGCCGTCCGCTTCGGAAGCTTTCCCTGCAAGACTTTTCAGGTCCGTTTTTTTTGATGAGATATCATGGTCTATTCTGAGCGCCCTGATCCCGAGAAGCTCTTCCAGATCTTCCTGTACCCGCTGCGTGCCTGCCCCTAACATTTTCAAATTAAAGCTTTTGCATCTGCTGCAGCGTTCCGGGACCGGGGACAGAGCATAGCCGCAATAATGGCATTTCAGGGACAGGTCCTTTTTGTGAAAGATCAGGGGTATTTTGCACTGAGGGCATTCCTCGGTGTGAGCACAATCATCGCATTGCAGTAGAGTTGAATATCCTCTTCTGTTCATGATAAACATAACTTTTTTGTCCTTACGGATATGTTTTGCAGCGGCGTCTATGACCGTCTTTGCCAGATAGGGTTTTAACTTTTTTTCAAAGCGCATATCCAATATTTTTATACCCGGTCTTTTCCCGTCATTTTCCGGCCTTAATAAGGTATATTTCCCGGTCGTACAATTATGGAGGGATTCTATGGAAGGACAGACGGAGGAAAGCAGGACGGTCGCCTTTTCGATGAAGCCCCTCATAACTGCAACATCCCGCGCATTGTAGCAGGGATTTTTCTCTTCTTTGTAAGAACCGCTTTGCTCGTGCAATACGGCTATCAGAGAGACTTTTTTCAGCGGGGCAAAAACGGCGGACCTTGTGCCGAGAACGATATCTGAACGGCCTGAACGGATACGCTCTATCGCCTCGGACCGTGAGCCTTTGCTCAGTTCGCTGTGGAAAAGACAAACCCTGTCTCCGAATCTTTCAAGGAAAGCAGGGAAAAGCCCTTCGGCGAGCGATACCTCCGGTGCGAGGACTATTGCGTTGCCGGTTTCCTGAAGTATTGTTGCCGGCAGTGAATATTCAAAGTCGGCGGATGGCGCATGGAGAAGAAATGCGTTATATATCCCTTCATGCAGGGATTTCATCAAACCGTTAAAATCATATTTAGCGAGATCAGAAGAGTTCAGGTTGCAGGCAGGCGGTTTTTCTTTTGGAAAAGGAGCGGCAGGGAGAATTTTTCGCGTCCTCTTTTTTGTTTTTTTAAAGGCTTCTTCCGGCAGCATATTTCTCAGCGCCAGCCCCTGTTCCGCCATATAATATTCGGACATCCATTTCAGTAGCGTCATCATGCCATTTCCCAGCAGAGGCTCATCTCCGCGGATCTCATAAATATCCTTTATTTCTCCCGGGGGAATTGTCGGGGATTTGCCTATGATTATCCCTTTTGCGAGCCTGTTTTTCAGAGGTGCGACGACCATCATGCCGGGCTTCAGGAGCCCTGCAGTTGATTCACTGCATCTGTATGTGAGCGGGCCTATATTTACCGGAAAGATGACGTCAAAAAATTCCATAGAAGATTCTATCACATTGTGAACAGTCTTATCTTTGTGGCATAATTTAACTATGCGGATTAGAAAAATATTACTTTTGTTGATAATAACGGGTCTTGCAGCATGTGCGGGGCCGCAGGTCAAGGCGCAGGAAGTGAAGCCTCTGCCTTCCAAGGACGCCTATTATTCTTTTCTCCTCGGCTACAGTGCCGAAAAAGACGGGAAATGGGAGGATGCGGTTGAGCATTA
>JBAZWR010000110.1:0-9370 GCA_041660325.1 Thermodesulfovibrionales bacterium
ATACCGAGGCCGCCGCCGATATCGAGGTATTTTATCTCCGTCCCCTGTTCATTAAGCTTGTCTATAAGAATTAAAATCCTTTTTAAGGCGTCGACAAAAGGCGCGATCTTTGTTATCTGAGACCCTATGTGTTTATGGACGCCGACTACATTTATGTTCTTTAACTTTGAAGCGAACCTGTAATACTCCAGGGCCGCCTCTATCGGTATACCGAATTTATGCTTCTTCATTCCCGTTGTGATATAGGGATGCGTTCCGGGGTCGATATCAGGGTTGATCCTCAGAGCGATCGCGGCCTTTGTCTTCATCATGCCTGCAATCCTGTCGATCTCTTTGAGTTCATTTTCGGATTCCACATTGAACATTAGTATCTTTGATTTCAGCGCAAACCTGATTTCATTCGCCGTCTTTCCGACGCCGGCATAGACTATCTTTTTCGGCGATATGCCGGCCTTTAAAGCAACATAAAGCTCTCCCCCTGAAACTATGTCGGCGCCGCCGCCCTGTTTTGCAAAAAGGCTGATGACCGAGGTGTTCGGATTGGACTTGACCGCAAAACATATGATATGCGGATAGCCATTGAAGGCGTCGTCATAAGCCTTGAAGTGCCTTAAAAGCGTGTTGTAGCTGTAAACATACAACGGCGTGCCGTATTTTTCGGCAAGCTTTTTTACGGGGACATCTTCGGCGTAAAGTTCATTTGCGCGGTATTTAAACAGATTCATAGGGGATCTCCATGTATTGTGATATTATTTTACGCTTTATTTTACACATATTTAAACGCTTATCTCAAGGGATGTCCGGAGATGATAACGGATTTCATTACCCCGAAAAATACAATTAAATCGTCGAAGAAACTGCAGATGTCCAAAATAAATTTATTTTTCGATACAATAGTGCACTTATATAGATGTATTACCAAAATATTTTTATGCAATTACCATGAACTATCTTTTTAAAATAAGTTTATCGAGTTAAATAAATTTATTTTGGACATCCGCAGTTTTTGGGTTAAGGCATATATTGAAGGGCGGTTTTGGAATTTATTACTTCGGATATGGTAAATTTCTTTGTAGGGGGAGTATTAACCCTGCCCCTGCTACAATATACAATGCCGTCATTTTACGGAGGATAAAATTGGGAAAGAACATCGTTGAGAAAATATTCGAGTCGCATAAGGTTTACGGTGAGATAGAACCTGATACAGCGGTCGGCTTAAAAGTCGACGAAGTATATACTCAGGATGCGACCGGCACAATGACCTGGCTGCAGTTCGAGGCGATTGGAATTGACAGGGTAAAAGTGCCTCTTGCAGTTTCCTATGTTGACCACAACATGATCCAATCGAACTTTATGAACCCCGACGATCATATATTTCTGCAGACAGCAGCGACACGTTATGGGGCCTGGTTTTCGCGGCCCGGAAACGGCATCAGCCATCAGATAAACCTTGAGAGGTTTGCAGCGCCCGGCAGGATTGCCATGGGAACCGACAGCCATACTCCGACAAACGGCGGCATGGGTATGATCGCCATCGGCGTCGGAGGACTTGACGCTGCAACGGTTATGGCCGGCGCGCCTTTTGAACTGAATATGCCGAAGGTTGTCCTCATAAAACTGACCGGAAAACTGAACAGACCATGGGTAACGGCGATGGATGTGATACTTGAAATCCTGAGGAAGCTCACGGTTAAAGGAGGCGTCGGAAAGATCCTGGAATACGGCGGTCCGGGAGTAAAAAACCTGAGTGTTCCGGAGAGGGCGACAATCACCAATATGGGCGCGGAGCTCGGCGCCACATCTTCAATCTTCCCGAGCGATAAAAAGACGCTGAATTTCCTCAAAGCACAGGGCAGGGAATCAGACTGGGTCGAACTTCAGGCAGATAAGGGCGCTAAATACGGCGAGGTCATCAGGATCGATCTCGGCTCAATCGAACCGATGATAGCGCAGCCCCACAGTCCCGACAACGTTGTTCCGGTGAGAGAGCTTGCAGGAACAAAAGTGCATCAGGTCTGCATCGGAAGCTGTACTAATTCTTCATATCAGATGCTCGCAACAGTCGCTTCAATGCTAAAAGGGAAAGCCGTTGCGGAAGGGGTGAACCTTCTCATTAATCCCGGATCAAAACAGGTCTATGAGATGCTCTCGCGCAAAGGTTTGATTGCCGATATGATAGCTTCGGGCGCAAGGATTCTTGAAAGCTCCTGCGGTCCCTGCATCGGCATGGGCGGAGCGCCGGGCTCGGGGCAGGTCTCCGTCAGGTCGTACAACAGGAACTTCAAGGGCAGAAGCGGGACAAAGGATGCATCGGTATATCTTGCAAGCCCGGTCTCCTGTGCGGTCTTTGCCCTGAAAGGCGAGATGACGGATCCCCGTGAATCAGGCTTAAAGATAGACATACCCCGCGAACCTTCTGTAAATATCCTCAATGATAATATGCTAATAAAACCGAGGGAAGATGTTCATGCGGTAAAGGTCCTCAAAGGTCCTAATATAAAAGAGGTGCCCGTAAAAGGACCCGCTGGAGAAAAGATAGAGGCAACGGTATTATTGAAGCTCGGCGACAACGTAACAACAGACGATATCATGCCTGCGGGCTCGACAATATTGCCGTTGAGGTCGAATATCCCCGCCATATCGGAATATGTTTTTTCCAATATCGACGGCACATTCAGTTCAAGGGCAAAAGAGGCCAAAGTAAAAGGCGGCGGGATTATAGTGGGAGCGGAAAACTACGGCCAGGGATCTTCACGGGAACATGCAGCGCTTGCGCCGATGTATCTCGGCATACAGGCGGTGATCGCTAAATCCTTTGCAAGAATCCACAGGTCAAACCTTATCAACTTCGGGATACTGCCTTTGCTTTTTAAGAGCGCGGAGGATTATGAAAAAACGGAACAGGGCGACAGGCTGATTATAGCGGAAATTAGGAATTCCCTTGCAGGAAACCGGGATATTATTGTTTTCAATCAGACAAAAAATTATTCATTCGCGGTCACTTCAAGCCTCAACGACAGGGAAAAAGAGATCATCCTGTCTGGCGGCCTTTTGCCGAATACAAAGAAACATATTGTGCAAAATGCTTTCAAATAATTTGACAAGAAAGCCTTTTTTCAGTTAAATTACTATTTCCGGGCCGCTAGCTCAGTTGGTAGAGCAACGCCCTTTTAAGGCGTGGGTCGTTGGTTCGAATCCAACGCGGCTCACCAAAGCGTCCCTATCGTCTAGCCCGGCCTAGGACATCGCCCTTTCAAGGCGGTAACACGGGTTCAAATCCCGTTGGGGACGCCAATTAAAAAACCGTAAGGACCCTTCCTGTGTCTATTTTTGTGACCTTTTTGTTTTTCTTCATTGCGGTTAATTTGCGATAGCGCGGAGAGTCTGCTTTTCCATGTCCGAGGCAGGGGTCTAAGTCTTATTCTCAATTAAACGGGTATTTCCAGCAATATTTTGTCATAATTCACAAGCGGCATCGTCTTCTCTCTGCCATTTGATTTTCCCTTCTCAAGCTCAATAAGCCCAAGCTCTGCAAGATAATGGACATCATCAGCAACATTCTTCAGGTTTCTGTTCAATAATTTGGCAAGCTCATAGATTGACTGCGGACGCTTTCCCTTGATTACCTTGAGTATTTTAACCCTCTCAGGTGTAATAGCTTTTCTCATTACTTCCAGACTCTCAAAATATACGCCCGGTTTGCTTTTCTTAACCTGTTCCCCACGATCCAACTTTTTCATAACATCCTTTGCTTTGTTAAGAACTTCCTCGACGCTTTTAATGCCTATGATTACGTTTTTAACTCTCATCTTTTTTTACCTCTTTTAAATCCCTGAAGAAATCTTCAAAAAGTTTGTCTATACCTGCAAATTTATAAGATGTTTCCTTATCCCTGTAATGCCGGTGATCCCCTTTCCCCTCGGCATTGTCATATCCTATGAGACGCTTGTCGTACTTAACATAAACCAGAGAATATTTAAATCCGTGCGGTTTATCTTCCGTTTTAGACACTGACCAAACTTTGACTTCAACAATACCTCCATATTCATCCTTAACCTTATCGTGTATAAGAAGCTCAGCTTTCATATAGTAGTAATATTATACCGCATATTATACTGTCCATACAATTTAATAATCAATACCGAAAGACGAAGAGCTTCCATTCCCTCTTCATACATAAACGACCTCTTTCAGTATGCCTCTTTTGAGCTCAGGCCGAATGCCGCTTTTTATAACCTCATCGACTTTTTTTCTGAGAAGCTTCTCAAGATACATTTCCATCTCGATCAACTTGAGAAGGCCGGGGATATTTCTCGGTTCGAATTCAACAAGGATGTCAATATCGCTTCTGTTTTTCTGCTCTCCTCGCACAAAGGACCCGAAAATACCAATCTCGTTCACCCGGTATTTACGGCTTACCTCTGCCTTGTGGTCTTTGAGGATTTTTTTTACTTCTTCAAGTGTGATGGCAGTTCTTTTCATGGGTATATTGTCGCAATTATGTGAAGGGTTTTATATGAATTTCTTTTCCAATGAGGGAAAGAACCCATAAACTCATTGATCGATTCAAGTAAGGTCTCGACATGCAAATACCATATGTAATCAAAGCTATTGTGCGATATGAGCAAAAATATGGGGATTTATATATTATGCTACGTAAGACACAACGTCCCCATGATTCACTATTTTTCTCAAAGACACCTACGAACAGAGAATTACACGGGGGCTAAATTTTTATCAC
Source organism: Thermodesulfovibrionales bacterium (assembly GCA_041660325.1). Classification (GTDB taxonomy): domain Bacteria; phylum Nitrospirota; class Thermodesulfovibrionia; order Thermodesulfovibrionales; family SM23-35; genus DYFC01. Next base: position 4,742 of record JBAZWR010000110.1, read on the forward strand.
TTCATCAAACAAACATATATGAGACCTTACGTGAAATGCGGTGTCCATCTACAAGTCCCCGGAAACAAGTGCTCATAAGATTTGATGATTGTCTGTTGAAGTAGTCAAAAAGAAAAAGCCTAATATTTTTCAACAAATAATTGATAATTTACTTAAGTTCTTCTTTGACAATATGTTCAAGAAAGTCCTCAAGAGCAGTAATACATCTTTTATCTCGATATACACGATTCTTATTTGCGGCAATTTTTTCAGAAATCTGTTTGCGCCATTCCGAATCTACGCCCAAACGGACAGCCAGTTCTAAATATTCATCTTGTGAAGAAGCGATCGTCTCCGTCACTCCCATTATAGTAAGAATTGCTGAAGTATGCCGTCCACGCATCAACTCGCCGGGCAGAGTCACGATTGGTAAATTGTAAGCAATAGCCTCGAAAGTTGAGTTGCACCCTGACCAACCTATACTGTCAAGGTATATATCAGACAAAGAGTTAATTGCGTTATATTGACTTATATCAAGCCGCGGCAAAAAAACAATATAATTGTCGGCTCTTAGACCGAACTTTTCAAAGGATTTATAGATACGTTGACGGAACCGTTCTGTAACATAATTGCTTTTATGCGAAATAAAAAGGAACTGGCAATCGCCAACTTCTTTTGCAATACGTGGATATACCTCATCATATTGAGGTAGATACTTGAACAGTGACTGACAGCAAAGATAAAGAACAGATTTCTGATGAATGCCGAATGTTTCACGATTAATATCTGAAGGAGGAAAGTCTAACGGAGTGTAATAAATAGATAAGTTAGGCAGACGAATCAACTTTTCAGTGTAATGGTCATCAGCATCAGCGGGTTCCATAAGATCGCTACTAAGAAAGTAATCGATAGTAGGAAGACCTGATGTATCAGGGTGTCCCCATGAAGTACACTGAATAGGTGATAGACGCAGGGAGGCAAGCCTCGTACTCATTGAATCCATGCCGATTTCCGGATAAATTAGTATATGAAGATTATCATCTCTGATGATCCTACAGAGTTCTTCAAATGAATCAATGTCCTCAACTAAACAGGTAAAAGAGCTCCGAGCATCCTCAGTAGCTTTGTCCTTCTTGTTTCCAGTGTAGTAACCATAAAGGCTGAATCTCTTTTTATCTATGTTCTCGATCCAACCTCTAATTGGAATTTTCCAATTAGAGTGCACCCTAAAAAAACCGGAAACGAAACCTATTCGCAATGGTTCTCCGGATGAATGCAATGGCATAGCAGGACGACCGGCAAACTGAGGATATCTCAAAGACATTACTTGACAAATCAAATTACCGTAAAAATGTTGTAACTCCCGATCGTTCAAACCTTGATATGCTAAATAGAAAGGCTGTTGACTGCCGACTGCGTCAGCTGCAGAATTGATATTTTCTAAAGCGCTAAATGAAACCGAGTCTTGCAATTTTATGAGTTCGTCGAAATAATGATCTCTGCAAATTTGAATATGTGATTGCTCCGAATAAATTATTGGAAGTTGTGAGATACATTTCGCTAAACGTGCTCTGAAATCATGAGGATTGAGTAAAATGGCTTTCCGGTAAATAATAATTGCTTCCTCTTGTTTGCCTTGTTCATTCAGTGCGTTTCCCATACTCATATAGGTATTAATAAGTCCCGGATTCAGTTCCAGGGCTTTTTGAAAACAGGCTATGGCTTCATTGGTCTGTCCTTTATCTTGCAAAGCAATTCCAAGATTATTTACTGCATTGGCAAAATATGGATCTATCTGCAAGGCTTTTTGATAATATATTATTGCTTCATCAAGTTGTTTTACGTTTCTATAAGCGTTCCCGAGGTTATAATAGGCGTCAACTAATTCAGGATTGATCTGCAGAGCTTTCTGATAGTAAGCGATCGCCTCGTTAAATCGGCCTTTTTCACTGAAGATAAGCCCAAGATTATAATATGCTTCATAAAGGTTTTGATCAATCTGCAGAGCTTTCTGATAATGAGAGATAGCTTCATCGTATATTCTTTTATCCTGAAAGATAGTCCCTAAATTGTAATATGCAGCAGCGAAGTTAGGATTTATTGATAAACTTTTTTGATAATGCATAATGGCTTCATCTACCTCACCTTTTTCTTCTAAAGAATAAGCAAGTCTGTAATAAGCTTGGTCATTGTCCGGGTTTAGATTGATTAGCTTTTTTGAATACTTTATTGCAGAATCATAATCTTTAAGCTGATAACATATTATACCAAGCAGATTAGCGGCAGTAATGTTATTTGGTTGGATTTTTACAATTTTCTCGCAGATATTTCCTGCTCGTTGCAGATCCCCTGCTTGATAATGCTGAAATGCTAATTGAATCGAGTTGTTGATATCCATTGATTATCGATGAAAATATTCACCATTATAACAAATCCCATTTATGAGGATTCCAGAGAGAAGCAAAAAATATATTATTTGAGCCCGATCTTTTTCCAAAATATAAGTCCGGGACAAATCCCTGTTATCCCGGCCAAACTAAATAAAATAACAGGAACATAAAGGAACCAATGAACCTTATCAAAACCTGTTAACCATATACCTATAAAAACTATTAAAGCGACTGTTATGAATTGTGCTCTTAAAGCTGAAGACATAGTAATCCTCCTTTGTCAATTACCTTTTGTACTTAACACAATTATATCAGGTTTCTACGGAGTGGACTACAAGGAAGAACATCTCTGTTCATGTTTTATGGTGAATCTAATTTTCTCATTCTAAAAAAAGGGGCTTCTCTAATAGTCTGAGCGTCGTGGCATCTCGCTCGCCATGGCAGTACCTATCAAGGGCGGACGAGAACACAGAGCCTGAGCCTGCTATTTTCTCAAACAGCGTCATCGATGACTTAAACTTCAGATCATCAGGATAGCCAAAGATTTCTGAAACCGATCCACCCTTGATAGCAACCACCGCTTCCGTGCATTCCAAGAGCCTTTTTCCGAGAACAGGATGGTTCAGGTACTGCCGGGCTTCTTCTATGCTCTTGATAGAGTAACGCTTCGCCGTTGGACTGTACCCCAATCCATCGATCTGCGGAAATATATACCACATCCAGTGAGTTCGCTTCTGACCACCTTTAAGCTCTGCGAGCGCTCTATCATATACGCCTTCCTGAGCGCTCAGAAACCGATTCAGATCATACGGATCGTCAGGATTCATGTCACATGCTTCATGAAGGTTACTTCTTCCCCGGAATTGCGCCCTACACGAGCTTTGCGCTGAACAAGAACACTTCTGCCATCCTTTCCTCTGTTTATTTATTATCAGTTGTACTATGAACCATTATATCAAGTTTCAAAGGTGTCGAGTTCAGGAAGAAGTTGTTATTCTTTTTACTGTAGTAAAAATGTTGCAGAATTGTAGTAGAAAGCATCCTAATTTTACATAATATACCAAAAATAACATAAAGGACATACTATAAAATTAACTAATATAATTAACAAGTTAAGCTTAAACCCACGGGGACGCCATTTTAATCAATAAGTTGCTTAGCCATTTCTATTGCATCTTCACGGTTGGCGACTTCCCCGGAATCCCGGGCATCTCTAATCTGAGCGAGTATCCTCCCTATTTCAGGCCCCGGTTTCATTCCGAGGGCAATCAGGTCGTAACCGGTTATCAGATCGGGGCTTTCGATCTTTGCCTTTATTTCTTTGTAGTAATCTATGACACTTTCCACCGACCACCTGATATGGCGTTCTCTATATTCTTCCGTTGAGTCCGGCCCCAAAATACCCATAACATCAGCCATGCTCAGAATAATGGCAGGGACGGAATCATCGCCCATCCTGCGGAACCATTTCATCTTTGTAGCGGATTTCACTGCCCTGGAGGCGAGGTGCAGGATGTGCAGATGTTCCGCTGCCATAAGAACCATGAAATCCCTGCGCCGGCTTGACATCTTTAATCTCTCTGCAATCAGAGAGATAAGTTTTGCCCCTTCTTCGTCATGCCCGTAAAATGTGGTCCGTCCGGTATCCGGATTTAACCCCCTGGTTGCCGGCTTGCCTGCATCATGAAGCAAAGCAGCCAGTTTCAATAGCGGCAGACGGTCGTTTCCCGCAAGATTTTCCGCCACTCCGGCGCTTGCATCTTTAAAATATTTCGAAGAGTTGTTGATAATCTCCTCGCAGCTTTCCATAACCAGCAATGAATGCTCCCATACATCCTTATGGTGAAAACCGTTTTGGGGACATCCCTTCATCGGCCCGATCTCGGGAAAAATAATATCCAATATGCCAAGGTCGTCCATCTGTCTGAAAAAGCGGGAACTCCCAGGGCTTTTCAGTATTAAGCAGAGTTCCCCCGTAATGCGTTCGGATGATACATCCTTAAGCAGATGGGCCGATCTTCCGATTTCTTCCAATGTCGTATGCTCTATAGAGAAGTCAGGCATTGCGGAAAATCTGATAGCGCGAAGGATACGCAGAGGGTCCGAGACAATGGACTTATTATTTATAATCCGGATAATCTTTCTTGTAATATCCCCGGCGCCGTTCAGGGGATCGATAATTTCACCCAAAGAACAGTCCTGATTTATTTTTACTGCAACGGCGTTTATTGTAAAGTCTCTATGATTGAGGTCCTAGATC
>JBAZWR010000111.1:0-9289 GCA_041660325.1 Thermodesulfovibrionales bacterium
GATGCGGATGACATGACGACCGCGATGGAAACGGCTTTTCAAGACATTCTGGCAGGAACAGCCTCGGGTACGGCGGTTTCCAACCTTTATTCTCCAACAAAAAAAGCGGGGTTGATATTACAGTCCTGGTTCCTCGCTAAAAGGTATGAAGGGTTAAGAGAAGTCTTGTGGACGGGGCATATGCAGAGCCTTTGGCTTGACCGGGACGCAAACATGAGAGAAGACTCGACACGGGACAATCAACTTATTCTTGATCAGGATATGGTCATAAAATACTATTTTAATCAGGAAGCCGGTCAAACCGAGGCCGCGCTATTCACCACAGGGGATGACGGCAGGGGAGGGTCATTGGCCTCATGCGGAAATCCGGCGAAAAAACCTCTTGCAGATGTAAAAGTTCTTTGGGAGGCAGGGGAAAAGCTTCACAACACACCACCTTCAAAGAGAATAATATTCACCTCGAAAAAAATCTTCCGGGGCGTAAAAATAGAAAAAAATATTTCAGCGGACCCTTACCCGGTCTTTGATGTCGAAAACAAGGGAGTGTTCGCAGATGCGCTTAATGCCGATGGAAGTTATAATGCCGAGAATATCATCAGATATATAAGGGGCGCATGTCTGGAGACAGGCATTAACTGCGCCGATTCCTGTTGCAATAGTTCCAATCCGGTTTTCAGAGACAGGCGCGTTGACGGTAAAGTATGGAAACTCGGAGATATCATGAACTCATCGCCAAAGGTATTTTCCGGCGCTCCTCTAAATACCTATCACATAGACTATGCCGACAGGTCATATTACGACTTCATCTCTGACACAAAGTACAAACAAAAGTCCGCTGTTGCCTTTGCAGGCGCCAATGACGGAATGCTCCATGCCTTCAGGGCAGGATATATTCAGGATACCGGTCTCACAGGCAAAATAAAGGCTATGTTTAAAGATGCAGGCGATAGTCTTGGTGAAGAACTCTGGGCGTTTATCCCTTTCAATGCCTTCCCGTATCTGAAATATCTTGCAAGACCTGATTATTGCCACCTATATTACACTGATTTGCCTGTGAAGGTTGTAGACACCAGTGTCGGAGGTCAACCTGAAGCGCCAAGAAATAAGGGAAGCTGGAGGACGGTCCTCATCGGCGGCATGAGGTTCGGCGGCGCCCCGGGCACCGGCGGAGTCCCTGCTGCGCCGCCGGCAAGCTGCAATTCGACCACAGGTTATTCGGCTTACTTTGCGATCGATGTGACCGACCCGGAGCATCCCGTCCCTCTATGGGAGTTCTCAGACCCCGATCTCGGTTACACCACAGGTATCCCTGCCGTAGTCAGAACAGGCGACAAAGATAAAAACGGGAACTGGTACGTCGTCTTCGGTACCGGCTCCAAAGCCCTTCCTAAAGGAGGTAAGGACATAAAAAGAAGCGGTTCCGGTTATGTATATTTTCTGGACCTTAAAACAGGCGAACTCGTCAAAAAAGCGGAAATCGGGAATAACGCCATCGTGGGAGATATCCTCTCAACTGACCTCGACAGAGATTATGTATCCGAGAAACTTTATTTCGGAACTGCATATCATGCATCTTCAAAATGGCATGGGAAATTGATCGGTATGGATGTGCGGGAGAATATCAACCTCAACGGGAACGAATCAAGATACAGGGTTTTATTTAAGGGCGACTATCCTTTTACCGCTTCTCCCGAAGTTGCAAAAGATTCAAAAGGGAATGTCTGGGTGTTTGCCGGTTCAGGCAAATACTACAGCGACTTAGACGAAAAGGATAAATCGGCGCAGATATTCCTCGGGATGAAAGATATGGGCGTTACCGCAGAAAAAAATGACCTCTCTGACATGACCGGGGCAAGCACGGAAGGAAGAGTAAGAGCAAAAGAAAACGTATGCATATATGACTCTGATTCCAATAAATTTGAACTAAAGGAAGTGGTCACCTCAATAAACCTTCTCTCCGGAAAGCCCAAAGATCATAAGGTGGGATGGGTATTGTCTCTGAAAGATGGGGAACGCGTATTATCGCGTCCTCTCCTGATCGGCGGTCTTGCAGATTTCCTGACTTATAAGCCTGATGAAGACCCATGCAATTATGGCGGAACTTCATATCTCTATTCGGTCGGATACACCACGGGAACCGCGCCTTCCAACATTTCTATCAGGTCTCCCGAAATAATCACGGAACAAGGTAACGGACCGGTTACAGTCAATAAAAAGATACCACTGGGATATGGCGCGCCTCCGTCAGGCGAAGCAATAATAACCTCACAGGCAGGAGAAACGGAACGCCTAAGGAAAAAAATCCAGATCGCAACCGGCGCCGTTGCCGAGGTGGAAAACAATCTCCCTTATTCGATGCTGTCGAGAATTATGCATTGGCTGAAAAAGTAGGAGTCGGGAACCCTTTTCCAGACGCTCTTCCAGCTCATAGCTCATTGATAAATATTAATTATTTTATTATTAAAATAATTAATTGAGTATTGTTATCGAATGTATTAAAATAAAATATAGGAGGGATAAACCATGAAAAAAGGATTGAAAATTTTGGGGGTATTGTTTCTTGTTTTTGCCGTTTTCTTCACGATAAGCATTCGGGATGCAGAGGCTACTGTGTGTTACAAATTGTTTTATAGTTGGGACTGGTCGAACTATGATCTCGGCTATATTTATTTGTACAATGATGGCACTTTTGAATACACAGACGATTACGCCAATTATTATGCCGGCTGGTGGTATAAGTGGGGCACCACCTATTCTCTTGACTGGGATGAAGGATGTTACGCTTTCTATTCAGGCACTTTAGCCAAGGGGTTTATGAAGTGTGCTGATGGAACTGACATTGGTTATGATCCGGGTATTTACACACTGAAGAAGACAAAGTGTATATATTACACGTTGGATAACAGCAAAAATGCTAAAACTAAGGGATCCGATAAAAAAGGACCTTCGCCCAACAATCCACACTAAGTAAAAAATATATTGCGATTGCAAAGAGCGGGGAACACCCCCGCTCTTTATTTATACAATTAACCTGTCAGAGAAACTGCGTATGTCTAAAATAAATTTATTTTTCGATACAATAGTGTACTTATATAGATGTCTTACCAAAATATTATTATGCAATTACCATGAACTATCTTTTTAAATAAAATTATCGAGTTAAATAAAATTATTTTAGACATACGCAGTTTTTGGGCTAACTTTTATCTTACCCTCGCGAATATGTTATTCATACGTTGTCTGGCCCCCTATCCCGGAGGCCAGTGCATAAAACGTCCGCCAAGGATGTGGAGATGGATATGGAACACTGTCTGCCCTGATTCAGGGTTGCAGTTCATGACAAGCCTGAACCCGCGCTCGGCTATGCCTTTGGCCTTTGCTATCTTATTGCCGATTTGGAATAAGTGTCCTACAAGTTCATTATCTTCCTTTTCTATCTCAAGGCTTGTTGCTATATGTTTTTTAGGCACTATCAGGCAATGTACAGGCGCCTGGGGGTTAATATCCTCAAAGGCAATCACAAAATCATCTTCGTAAATTAATTTTGCAGGCCTTTTCTTTTCGGCTATCTCACAGAATAAGCATCCCATAAGACATCCTCCCTTAGTAAGTATCTTCTTGCAATAATCCTAATATTGAAAATCCGCAGTTTTTGGGTCAATTACAAAAAATTAAAACTTCCAGGCATAGCCTACGGAAAATTCCCACTGGTTCATCTTTAGTTCAATCTTTTGCTGGCCCGGCACTTCAAGAGTATTAGGACCGGTCACACTGTTTGAAAATGCGTGCACAAGGGCCAATTTCAACTCCTGATTGCCCATTGTTTTTGTCACACCAAGAGAGGCATGATGTTTGATGACACCCGGTGCAAGAGTATTAAAAAGCACTTCGCTTTTCGGAACCGGCTGGTCGCCATAAGAATAACCGGCCCGCCAAGTCCAATCCTTGCTGCTCTTCCACTGAAGACCCAGCTTGAGGATTGTGATATCATCCCAGCCAAAGCCTGCCCCGCTGTCTCTCCCGAGTTGGCTAGTCTGAATATTGGGACGAAGCGGATTGTTTATAGATTTTACATCGCTGTAATAGATTTCCTGGACGTCAACGAGGAATATAAGCTCCTGTGTGGCTTTAAGAGCCAGACCGACTGTCCATGTAGCAGGGATATCGAAATCTCCCTGTTCGGCAAAAAGGCCTTTGTACTCTTCAAGCTTTGACATCCATATTTTGGTCTGATACGATGCGCCAATGTTCAGAAATGGCAGTACCTCGCCCAAATAGCCTACCTTTGCTCCATAGCCGTATGAGTTGTCGTGACCGTTATTGGTGAGATTATCGGGGGAAGCGGAGAAACCTGAAAATGCCTCCAGCCCCTTCGCCTCAAATCTCTGATAGGCAAAAATCGGAGAAATGGCGATAGCGTTCCTGGATGTAATCTTCCTGGCATAAGTAGGAACAACAAACAACTGCATTAGGTCTACACCGGTGGGAGAGGAACCGTAGAAGGTATTTGTATCATAATCCGTATTCATGCCGCCATTCCCATAGATCGAAATGCCGATAGAATTATTATCATCGAGCTGACGGTTGGCGCCGATTGAGGGAATTATGAACCACCGTGAATCGCTTTTTTCGGTTCCCGGAGTAAGGCCGAAGGCGCCGGGCTGACCGGACGGATTGCCTTTTACCTTATATTCCCTGTTCGGATTAAAAAGGCTGAGACCTAAATCAATACGAGTGCCGACAAAAGCCATTGCGGCAGGATTGGTAGAAGCATCCAGAGAACCTTGCGGCAATGCTACGCCTGCGCCTGCCAATGCCTTGCTCTCGACGCTATACCCGTTGGCAAAGTAACCGTTTGTCGCATGAGCAATGCCGCTAAAACAAAACACCAGAGCAAGGGACACTGAACATAACAAAAAACACATAAAATGTGCGGACTTTTTTTTCATTTATATCCTCCTTTTTTTAGAGAACCGCTTCTATTGCATTTCCGGATAATTCCAGTGTGAACCCGACGGTTGCATAGCTTTTATTAAATTTGCCTCGCTTTTAATACAACTTTAAGTGAACAGGCAGATATTACAATTCTTGGCATACCTCAGGAACTCCTCTGCCGCTTGAATTTCAACTCCCTCGATAAAGCTCTTTGTTGAAAGTCCCATCATGTCAATCGTCATTTTACACGCTATAAACTCAACTCCTTCCAACTGCGCCATTTCCAGAAGGTCGGGCAGCGCAGGGATATTAGCCTTTTCTATCTTGCCTTTCATCATCCATGTGGCGATAGCAGACATCCCCGGTATAGCTCCCATAAACCCGGGGGGCTGAAATTTCACATTATCCGCCCAACCAACCCGGATAACATTTATACCCATAAAGGTATAAAACACCTTACACTGCATTCCCAGGCGTCTTGCATTAATGCCCAGGATTAATGCGGGATAGGCCCCATCAAGGGTGTCCTTTGAGGTGATAAATGCCGAGGTTTCCTTTTTCTTCTCGTCCATTGCTTGCTCCTTTCTTTTGCCGTTAATAGTATTTAAATGTCTTTTTTTATTATATCAAGTATTTCAAAATTTTCATTTAGATATATTTTTTATTATCCGAATTTTCCTGACCGGATAAACATTTTTATATTGACGAAAGCATATGTAAAAAGGTATAAATTCTTATATCATAAAACAAGCAAAAGATTAATTGTCGGTATAATATCAACATTAAAAAGGAGCATAGCATGGTCGATCTGAAATCCGGAACTCCGGCTGAAACCCTTGATGTCCAGGGGAGAGTCTGTCCTTATCCCATAGTTTCAATCAAAAAAGAGATGGAAAAATTGCCGAACGGCGCCGTATTAAAAATACTCAGTGATTCTCCTGAAGCCGTCGAGGATTCCATCCCGAGGTACTGTGAAAAGCACGGCTATCAGCTTGAAGCAGTCAAAATCGAAGACAAGGGTTACTGGGAGATTTTTATTCAGAAAACATAAAACGACGACGTCGGGATCATGGGTTTATGAATGCATTTTTTAGTTTAAAACGTAAAAGGGGATGCCGAAAATCCGGCATCCCCTTTTTATTTTATCAAAACATGAATTTACATTTAAGCAGCTATTACTGCTCTTTCAGTGTTATTGCCTGTGTCGCACAAACACTGACACATGTTTCACAGCCTTCGCATGTGTCTGCCTGAAATGGATCAGACTTCCCGTCTTTCATCTGGAAGACACCTACAGGACAGTTGTTAACGCATTCCTCACAGCCTTCACATTTAGCGGCATCGACTATCGGAACTACACCCACTTTACTTCACCTCCTTGATTTTTTAACCATAACGGTTTTACTTTATTATCAAATAAATATTTCAAAAAAATCTACGCTTATCAAGATATCAATTACTCCGCCTTTATCTGCCGTTCACCGTATTTATCGAACACGACCTCTTCTTTAATCGATACGGCTATTTTATACAGTATTGTCAGCACTAGAAAGCCGATTGCCCATACTGCAAGAGTAATCAATGCTTCAGGGATCGTAGGCCAGTATTCCGTTATCCTTTCAAAAGGATTGGGTACAAACCCTCCTACGACAAGGCCGAAGCCCTTATCGATCCATAATGAAAAGAATGTTGCTATGCAGGCAATTGCCAACAGCGACTCATTCTTTCTGATCTGCGGGAAAACCAGCATAAAAACAGCAACAGCAGCAAGAATACTCGAAACCCACATGATAGGAACAAGCTGGCTGTAACCATGCAGTCCGGCGTAAAGATAAATAAAGGAATACATGTGTCCGGGTATCTGACTGTAAAACGCGGTAAATAATTCGAGACCGAGGAAAAATACATTAATTAGCATACAATAGGTTACGATCTTGCCTAACGATTGAATGGCTTCTTTGCCGGGATCAAATTTCGTGTATTTTCTTACGATCAAAGCCAGAATAATAAGCAGGGCAGGACCGCCTGCAAATGCCGACGCCAGGAATCGGGCAGCCAGAATTGCCGTAAGCCAGAAATGTCTTCCCGGAATACCTGCATACAAAAACGCGGTAACGGTATGAATTGAAGGCGCCCAGGCGATCGAGAGAATGATCAAAGGTTTTACCCACTTGGGTGGTGCAACTTCCTTTCTCTCTGCGCCCAGAACTGTCCATCCAATCAACAGGTTGAGGAAAAGATATCCACTCAGAACGATCATATCATAGAACATGACGGAATTGAAAGTCGGATGGAGAATTACATTGAGAACTCTCAACGGCTGTCCCAGATCGACAAAGATAAACAGCATGCACATGATGACGGCAGCAATGGCAAGAAATTCTCCTAAAATAGTGAGCCTGCCGAATTTCTTATAATCATGCAAATAATATGGCAAGACAACCATAACACCCGAAGCTGCGACACCGACAAGAAAAGTAAACTGCCCGATATACAATCCCCATGATACGTCCCTGCTCATGCCTGTAACGCCTAAACCGTTCTTGAATTGATAAAGATATGCCAGAAAACCAACGCTTATCAGTCCCAGCAAAAAGAATATCCAGACCCAGTATCTTCGACCTCCATATATAGCTTTCTCAAGCATTATCATTCCCTCCTAAATTATGTAATACACACTAGGGCCAGTCCCAAGTTCAGGTTTGCGCCTGATAGTGAACCGTTCACTGAGGACTTTCCGTACTGCAGAATTCGGATCCTCAATATCGCCAAAAATCAATGCACCATTGGATACTTCAACACAAGCTGGTTGAAGACCTTTCGCAAGCCGCTCATAACATAACGTACATTTCTCAACAACACCTTTCATGCGTGTAGGAAATTCCGGATTTTCCTTTGACTCATCAATAAAAGGCCTTGGATTCTTGAAATTGAAGCTTCTGGCGCCATACGGACAGCCTGCCATGCAGAATCTGCATCCGATGCACCGGTGCATATCCATCATGACAATCCCGTCGCTCTTTCTCTTGAATGTTGCCTGTGTCGGACAAACCCTTACGCAAGGAGGGTTCTCGCAGTGGTTACAGAGCATAAGGAATGGCATATGTTGAAATTTCTCTGCGCGGTATGCATCTTCGTTTCCGGGGAAAGCGTGTTCATATGTCTCCGTCCACATCCACTTGACCTCATGTTTCGGATTATCGGTTATGTGAGGCACATTATGGGCACGATGGCAAGCATCAATACACCGTTGATAATCTGCCTCTGAAGTAAATTTGCTCATGTCTACTACCATAGCCCATCTTTTCGCAGTCAACGCTGCGGGACTCTTCGAAATTTGTGATGCCTCAACTTGATCCTTCAGGCTGCTAACGGAAGCGACGCCGCCTATACTTAATATGGTGGACATACTTACTATTTTTAAAAAATCTCTCCTGTTAACGCTCATGACTGTTTCTCCTTCGGCGCTATGTGGCAATCCCAGCAGTAAGGTTTTACCGCTGCATAGTTGTGGCATTCATCACAAAACTTTGACTTGTTTGAATGGCACTTCATACAGGTCTTCTGGAGACTCATGGTAAACGTTTTCCCCTCGGCATTTGTATAAATCGTGTCCCCGTCACGGACAACCTGATCCCTCCACTCGTTCAGAAGCTTCATGTGTTCTCTTTTCATGAATTCTTTGGACTCTACACATTTTCTCTCATTTTCAGGCAGCTTGAGAATTTCAGCAGTGTCGACTTTCGGATCGGGCTTGGCAGTCGCCTTATCGCCGCGGAATATGAAAGGAAATGTCACCAATCCCACAAAAATGATAAGACCAATGATTATTTTTCCTCCGTTATACATCTTATTCACCCTCCATTCCGGGGAGCGGCTCACCGCGCATATTTACCGTCCGCTTCTTCTCCCCTTTACAAATCAGGGCATTCGCAACCATTTCATGGAGGCCCGTAACGCGCACTCCGGGAACCCAGTAATCCATAAGGGGAGGCAGGGCCGCTCTATCTATAGCACAGATGCAGGCCAGCATATTCACTCCGAACTTTTCCTTAACATGTTTTACCGCGTTTGCCCTTGGGAGCCCGCCTCTCAGCCTGTTTTCCATATTTTCAGAAGCATTGAGACCGGACCCGCTGCCGCAGCAGAAGGTTTGTTCCCTGATTGTATTTTCGGGCATCTCATGGAAGTTACTGCACACACTATTAATGATATACCTGGGCTCCTCAAGTAATCCCATGCCCCTTGAGGTATTGCATGAGTCATGGTAGGTTACAACCAGATTATCGTTCCTGCTTTTATCAAGATTGAGCTTGCCGTTTTTAATCAGGTCGGCGGTAAATTCACAGATATG